>DATHPH010000386.1:0-2766 GCA_035484095.1 Cytophagaceae bacterium
TACTTATTTGTAAACATTGCAAGGGCTAAATCCAACTGACCGTTAAATTGCTTGTTAATTTCTTGCATTATCTGAAGAGAGAGTACTTCGTGAGGAAGATCGTTGAGGAGCGTAAATTCCAGTGTGTGAGAAAAAGGTCCGTGTCCGATGTCATGAAGCAGAATGGCGGCCTGTGCTGATTCATATTCTATTTCGCTAATTTCATGTCCTTTCAGACGAAGATTATTTAAGGCAAGCCCCATCAGGTGCATCGCTCCGAGTGCATGATGAAAGCGAGTATGAAGAGCGCCGGGATATACCAGATCCGTAAGCCCAAGTTGGCGGATTCGCCTTAAACGCTGGAAGTAGGGATGCTCAATAATGTCAAAAATGAGTTCGCTTTCAACGTTGATGAATCCATAAATAGGATCGTTAATTATTTTCTTTTTATTCATAAAAATTGGGAAAATGGTAACTTCGTTTATGATATGTCATTTACGGTTTTTACCATTAGTCATATTCGTTGTACATCTACAATTTAGTATATTATATTTTTCGCAAGAAATAAATCTTTTTGGACAAAAAATACTTTGCTAAAGATGGGTTTCATTACTGAGTGGCAAATAGCATATAGGCAATAGGTACACATTTTCCTTTTTTTAATGTGTTGTTTCCCAACGATGGGAGAAATGCATTGGGCTATGTGGAAAATTATTTTTAGGAAGGGTGATTTTAAAAAATGAAGGAATACAGAAGCAAGATAAAAAAGTTCACAATGCACTACTTGGTATGCCCAATTACGAACTTGTTACGCAGTATGGATGGTACAAGTATCACAAATGAAGAGGAGCATATAAGCTAAATAAGAGGGGTAAAGGTAAATGTCTTCAATAATATTATTTAACCTTTCGACTTTGTGTTCAACCAATTGATATTCATTGATATTTAATTGTAAAAGCTATATTTAGAAAATGGCAGGGAACTATTTTAGTTTGAATACTATTTATATTTTACGAAATTCACCGATTGTAACATTGTTATAAATTTAATTCTTATGTCCGTAGAAAAAGTTCATTGTCTTATCATTGGTTCCGGTCCGGCCGGTTATACTGCAGCCATCTATGCTTCTCGAGCAGGTCTTAAACCTCTTATGTATGCGGGGCAGCAACCTGGAGGGCAATTGATGATCACGAATGATGTTGAAAATTATCCGGGATACCCAAAAGGAATTAACGGTCCTTTGATGATGGAAGATTTTAGAAATCAGGCCCTACGGTTTGGTACAGACATTCGTTATGGCATGGCTGAAAAAGTAGATTTTTCAGGTGCCGTACATAAAGTATTCACAGATGATGGTAAAGAAATTCATGCAGATGCTGTGATTATAGCAACTGGTGCATCGGCCAAATGGCTTGGTATTCCATCGGAAGATAAATTTAAAACCAACGGGGGTGGTGTTACCGCTTGTGCCGTATGCGATGGTTTTTTTTACAAAGGAATGGATGTAGCGGTGGTAGGTGCTGGAGATACGGCTTGTGAAGAAGCGGCCTACCTTTCTAAAATTTGTAGGAAAGTATATATGATTGTTAGGAGGCATGAAATGAAGGCCTCTCAAATCATGCAAAATAGAGTGAAAAATATTCCGAACATTGAAATCTTATGGAATTCCGTTACAGACGAGATTCTTGGAGACGACCAAGTAGTGGGTGTACGTTTGAAAAATACAGTTTCAGGAGCATTATATGAAATAGAAGTAAAAGGTTTTTTTGTTGCCATTGGCCATCAGCCCAACGCTGGTATTTTTAAAGGGTGGTTGGATATGGACGAAGCTGAATATTTAAAAACGATTCCTGGTACTACTAAAACGAATATTGAAGGTGTTTTTGCATGCGGGGATGTGCAGGATACAGTATACAGGCAAGCGGTAACGGCAGCCGGTACCGGTTGCATGGCGGCACTGGATGCTGAGCGTTATCTTGCCGCAAAAGAAGTTTCGGTATAAGAAAAGAATGATTAAATTGATTAGATTAATAGTAGTATTTAATATACTCTTTTGTTTTCAATCCATACAAGCACAACAAAATAAGAATAAGGACTTTTTTAATATCAAAGCTCCTGCTATTGAATATTCTTCGCCCAATCCAAACGATGTGCTTTTTGAAGAAGATTTAAAAGATTCTGCGACCACTTCGGAAAATTATGAAATGGGACCTGTAAAGGCTCCAAATCTAATGGAAGATGAAGAGGACACCGTGTTCTTTGACGATGCTGAAGGCGAGATGAGCGTGGTGGAGGTAAACGAACAAATCAATCTCGACTCTGTATGGGTTACCATTGCTCAATATTATGCTATTTGGGATTCCCGTACTATAAATCCTTATAAAATTGATGGAGCAGATTTTAAAGACACCATTACGTTTGTTTTATACGACTCTACTGCAGGTTATAGGTGGTCCATGCCTTTAAATTACAATAGAATAAATTCCAGATTTGGGATGAGGAGAATCCGATGGCATTATGGTACGGATTTAGATTTAAGTGTAGGAGATCCTGTTAAGTCTATATTCGACGGTATTGTACGTATTGTTCAATTTGACGGACGAGGATACGGACGGTATATTGTGGTAAGACATTACAATGGTTTGGAAACACTTTACGGACATTTGTCAGCCACGAATGTAACAGTAGGTCAATTGGTAAAAGCAGGAGAGGAGATAGGAAAAGGTGGTAATACAGGAAGAAGTACCGGACCGCACCTCCATTTTGAAGTTCGGTACGAAGGAAATG
>DATHPH010000387.1:0-5920 GCA_035484095.1 Cytophagaceae bacterium
CTTTGTATCCTCATCTCCTTCCGATTCATCGTCGGTAGATTCAATATAGACTTTTAGGAAACCATCAAATTTGATGACTTCCCCTGTGGCGGTCAGTGTTTGAGGTACGGTCGATATGCCAATCGTAGCGATGGTTCGCTCAATTTGCGCTTCGGCCATTTGCGAAGCAATAGCACGCTTCCATATTAATTCGTATAAACGTTGTTCGTTCCGGTCGCTGCTGGCTTCCTGTTGAGAAAAGTCTGTTGGACGAATGGCTTCGTGTGCTTCTTGCGCAGATTCATTTTTGTTTTTGAATTTTCTTACCTGAAAATAATCGTTTCCGTAAGAAGTAATAATGGCATTTTTAGCAGAAGCTACGGCATCGTCAGAAAGGCTGACAGAGTCCGTTCTCATATAAGAAATCTTACCGGCTTCGTATAATCGTTGCGCCACCGTCATTGTCTGTGCTACGGAGAAACTCAGTTTACGACTGGCTTCTTGTTGGAGCGTAGAAGTGGTAAAAGGAGGTGCCGGTGATTTTTTTGCCGGTTTTTTCTCCAGATTCTTTACGGAAAAATTTGCGTCAAGACAATTTTGAAGAAAGTCGTACGCTTCTTTTTCGGTAGAGAAGTTCTTGGGGAGTTCAGCAGTAAGTATTTTCCCTTTTCCTACCTCAAACTTCGCTACTACTTTATAGGAAGAGGTCGCATTAAATTGTTCTATCTCCCGTTCCCGTTCTACGACAAGTCGTACGGCTACGGATTGTACCCTCCCTGCAGAAAGACCGGTTTTAATCTTTTTCCATAAGACAGGAGATATTTCAAAACCCACCAAACGATCTAATATACGTCTGGCTTGTTGGGCATTCACCAAATCAGTATCAATAGTGCGAGGCTTGGTAATCGCGTCAAGGATTGCTTTTTTCGTAATCTCTGTAAAAACAATTCTTTTAATTTTTGAATCGGCCAACTCCAACACTTCTTTTAGGTGCCATGAGATAGCTTCTCCTTCACGGTCGGAGTCAGTCGCCAGCCAAACGGTTTGAGCCTTGTTGGATATTTTTCTCAGTTCGTTGATTACATCCTTTTTATCTTCTGAAATTTCATACCTGGGCTTAAATCCGTTGTTTATATCAATAGCGCCATCGCCTTTGCCAAGGTCGCGAACATGGCCATAACTGGATTTTACAATAAAATCTGCTCCTAAGTATCCTTCAATCGTTTTAGCTTTCGCCGGAGACTCAACTATAACAAGGTTTTTCGACATGTCTGAGTATCAATTTATTTGGAAAAGTGATTCCAAAGATGAATTATTATTTAGTTATAATGCGCAAATGTAGGTAATTTATACTTTAATAGTTTGAAAATAGTTCGACTCATTCCTATATATTTGTGTTTCAATTAATAAATTAAAAAAAAGATGACAAAAACACTCATTTTTATGCGGCATGCAAAATCTGATTGGTCTGTTTCGGGAGAAAAAGACTTTGACCGGACACTCAATAACAGAGGATTAAGCGACGCGCCAAGAATGGGTAGAAGGTTATTTGAAATGGGCGTAAAACCGGACTTGATAATATCAAGCCCAGCCATCAGAGCTAAGATGACTGCTGAAAGTGTAGCCGAACAGCTTAATTATGATATTGATAACATCGTTTACGAAAGCGAAATATACGAATCGTCTGTCCGTACTTTGCTGAGAGTCATAAATAATTTGGACGATCAATATAATTGTATTATTATTTTTGGGCATAATCCAACACATACTTATTTAGCGGAGTACCTTACCAAAGAAGCGATTGGAAATATTCCTACTGCAGGAGCTGTAAAAATCGACTTTGATTTAGATTCTTGGAAGCTTGTTTCGGAAGCAACCGGTAAAATGAAATGGTTTGAATATCCCAAAAAACAAGACTGATTTGAAATGGTCCTGAAATTTTTGATCAATTAAGGAGGAAGGATTTTTTTCTTTTGGCCTTTTTCTATTGCTTACTACAACTAAAAAGACACCTTACAATAAAGTAGGGTGTCTTTTTTATGAGAAATAACTAAGTGATTGGCGAACTCTAGCTTCCACACATCTCGCAACCTTCAGGGTTGTCAAGAGAACAGGCCAATGCTGCTTTTTCCTTTTCAGCTAAATCTGCTTTCATAGCTGTTATAGAATCTTTGTTGACCATTGGCTCCAAAGAAGTATCGGCTTGTTTTTCTACTGTAAACTTGATAGCGTCTACTGCTGCTTTTGTTCTTAGATAATACATACCTGTTTTCAATCCTTTTTTCCATGCGTAGAAGTGCATAGAAGTTAGTTTTCCAAAGTTGGAATCCTGTATGTGTATATTCAGGCTTTGGCTTTGACAGATGTAAGCACCTCTGTCCGCTGCCATGTCCATGATTGTTTTTTGTTTAATTTCCCATACCGTTTTATATAAATCCTTAATATGCTGAGGTAATTCAGGAATGTTTTGAATAGAACCATTGGCCTCGATAAGTTTGTTTTTCATCTTATCGCTCCACAACCCAAGTTTAATAAGGTCTTTTAGCAAGTGTTTATTCACCACTACGAAGTCACCTGAAAGTACTCTTCTAGAATAAATATTAGACGTATAAGGTTCAAAACATTCATTGTTTCCAAGGATCTGAGAAGTAGAAGCAGTAGGCATAGGTGCTACCAACAAGGAGTTTCTGGCACCAAATTGTTTCACTTCTTTTTTCAGTGCATCCCAATCCCAACGACCAGAAGAAGGTGTTACGCCCCACATATCAAACTGGAAGATTCCTTTAGAAATAGGAGAGCCAGGGAATGTTTCATAATGACCATGTATTTTGGCTAAATCTTTGGAAGCCGTCATGGCAGCAAAGTAAATGGTTTCAAAGATATCACGATTCAATCCTTTCGCTTCGTCGGATTCAAAAGGCATGCGTAGCATAATAAAAGCATCTGCCAATCCTTGTACTCCAAGTCCGATCGGACGGTGGCGCATGTTGGATTTTCTGGCTTCTTCTACCGGGTAGTAATTAATATCAATTACCCTATTTAAGTTTTTAGTAGCTACATACGTTACATCGTATAGTTTCTGATGGTCGAATTTGCCGTCAATAACAAACTTAGGCAATGCTAAAGAAGCCAGGTTACAGACTGCAACTTCGTCTGGAGCTGTATATTCCAAAATCTCTGTACATAGATTGCTGGATTTAATTGTACCTAAATTTTTCTGATTTGATTTTCTGTTGCAATGGTCTTTGAACAACATATACGGATTTCCCGTCTCAGTCTGAGATTCCAGAATAGCATACCAAAGTTCTTGAGCCTTTACTGTTTTTCTTTGTCTTCCTTCTTTTTCATATTTCTCATACAAGGCTTCGAAATCTTTACCATAGCAATCAGCCATACCAGGAGCTTCGTTTGGACAGAAGAGTGACCAGTCAAGGTTTTTCTCTACACGTTCCATAAACAAATCAGGAATCCATAGCGCATAGAAGAGATCGCGTGCACGAAGTTCTTCTTTGCCATGATTTTTTCTCATTTCAAGAAATTCGAATACGTCGGCATGCCATGGTTCTAAGTACACAGCAAATGCACCTTTGCGTTTCCC
This sequence comes from Cytophagaceae bacterium, assembly GCA_035484095.1. Lineage (GTDB taxonomy): Bacteria > Bacteroidota > Bacteroidia > Cytophagales > Cytophagaceae > JANYCO01. Next base: position 3,578 of record DATHPH010000387.1, read on the forward strand.
GCCGCCTTGGTCTACATAGCGAGCAGTGTCGTTGTATACACGTAACATCGGGATGATGCCGTTTGAAGTTCCATTGGTACCTTTGATGTATGAGCCGGTAGCTCTTATATTGTGGATGCTGAGGCCAATGCCTCCGGCAGATTGTGAAATTTTAGCACATTGTTTAAGCGTATCGTAGATGCCGTCAATACTGTCGTCTTTCATGGTAAGAAGGAAACAGGAAGACAATTGAGGTTTCGGAGTACCTGCGTTGAACAACGTAGGAGTAGCATGTGTAAACCATTTTTCCGACATCAGATGATAGGTTTCGATCGCCGCATCAATATCGTTGTAATGAATGCCGATTGCCACACGCATCAACATGTGCTGAGGACGTTCCACTATTTTACCATCCAATTTCAAGAGATAGGACTTCTCTAATGTTTTGAACCCAAAGTAGTCGTAGTTATAATCCCTGTCGTAGATGATAGACGAATCCAACTGAGCAGCGTGTTTTCTTACAGCCTCGTATACTTCTTTAGCGATAAGGGATGCATTTTCTCCAGTTTTGGGATCTACATACGTGTAAAGTCTCTTCATAGTATTAGAGAAAGATTTACTCGTTTCTTTATGCAGGTTTGAAATGGCAATTCGTGCAGCCAGAATAGCATAATCAGGGTGCGTTGTCGTCATCGAAGCAGCTTGTTCAGCTGCCAGCATATCCAGTTGCACGGTAGTTACACCGTCATGAATCCCATCGATCACCTTGCGGGCAACCTGTATTGGATTAACGTAATTCAAGTCAAGCCCGTAGCACAATCTTTCGATCCGTGCCGTTACTTTGTCAAATTTTACAGATTCTCGTCTGCCGTCCCTTTTGATAACTAACATAAATAGTAGATGGTATTAAATAATAGGTTTAGAAATCTTCGTCCATTGAAAATTTATGATTTTCCTTGTTGTCGGCATTCATCACACCGGACTTTTGGTATTCCGCTACTCTTTTTTCAAAGAAATTGGTTTTGCCTTGCAAGGAAATTAATTCCATAAAATCAAATGGGTTGCTCACATTGTATATTTTTTTCAGATTCAATGCTTCGAGTAAGTGGTCGGCCACAAACTCGATGTACTGAGCCATCAGTTTTGAATTCATACCGATAAGGTCTACCGGTAAGGCGTCTATGATAAACTCCTGCTCGATTTTGACAGCATCGGTTATCATGGCATAAACTTTTTCTTCGGGAAGTTTATTATTGATATGGTTATTGTAAATCATACAAGCGAAGTCGCGGTGCAATCCTTCGTCTCTTGATATTAGTTCGTTGGAGAAACTTAATCCGGGCATTAATCCTCTTTTCTTCAGCCAAAAAATGGAGCAGAAAGAACCGGAGAAAAAGATGCCTTCTACGCAGGCGAAAGCTAATAGCCGTTCTATAAAATCGCCGTTGTCGATCCAGCGCATGGCCCAATCAGCCTTTTTGGCTACACAAGGAACTGTTTCCAATGCGTTGAATAACTTGTCTTTTTCCTGTGAATTTTTAATGTATGTATCAATCAGCAGAGAATACGTTTCGGAATGGATATTTTCCATCATAATCTGGTATCCATAAAAGCATTTGGCTTCGGCGTATTGTACTTTTTCGAGGAAACTTTGAGCCAAGTTTTCGTTTACAATTCCATCACTGGCCGCAAAAAAGGCTAAAATATGGGAAATAAAGTGTTTTTCTCCCTCGTTTAGTTTCGCCCAATCAACTAAATCCTGATTTAAATCAATTTCTTCAGCAGTCCAAAAACTGGCTTCTGCTTTTTTATACATTTGCCAGATGTCGTTGTGTTGAATAGGAAAAAGGACAAATCTGTTTTTGTTTTCCTTTAAAAGCGGTTCGTCATGTAGTACTTTTTCCATTTGATAATTTTAACGTAATATCTGTTCTACTTCTTCTAATTTCCTCTTCTAAACTTAGTACAACAATGATTTTGCCTAATAGATCTTCTATATTTTCTATTTTTTACCCAAAATTGACAACATCTGCCCTATTTTTTGGGTAATACTTACAAAAACTTGATGAATACCTTTAATTTATTTGACTGAAGTGTTACAAATTTTCTAAATCAGCATGAAATATCAAAGCAATATTTATACACAATTCTTAAATTTAACATAGGTAAATATAAGATTAAAATCCCTATAATACAAGTGAGTATTGGTTTTTATTTAAAGTAATACTTTCACTCATTTTCAGTCAATTAGCGCAGTGGAACCTATGACATATTTATCCACAGATATATTTCTAAATTCTTTTTGTTTTTTTTAAACATTATTCTATCTTTGCAATCCGATTTTTACTAAGAATAAAAATAAAT
>DATHPH010000388.1:0-1852 GCA_035484095.1 Cytophagaceae bacterium
GCATAACAGTATATTGGCAGAAGGAAACCGTACGATCGATCGTTTTTAAATCAAACCCATAAGTGCCTTTAAAAACAAGCTTGGTTGCATTAAGAAAACTAATCGTTGATATTGGCGTATTACAAATGTTGGCAACTAGCTTTGCCAGTGTATCCATTTCGATATCATCTTCGTAATCGTCGATATCGTATTTTTTAAGTATAGAAAGACGTTTCTTTTCTTCCAATACAGAATCAAAAGAAATATTTTCTATCGGAGGATTCATAAAATTTTAGATTCTTTTATTATGTAAAAGTGAATGAATTGATCTTAGTTGATCGATGTTCTGTGTTTTAAACCAAATTTAATTTTTGAATTAAAGCATCTTTGTAATTTCTGCTTACTGGTAATATTTTTTTACTGATCGTAATAAAATAATCTTCTATGTTGGTTATTTTTTTGATGTTTACAATATGAGAGCGATGCACACGCATGAAATTTTCTGGAAGTTTTTCTTCCATGTGTTTCATGGTCGAGTATACAATATATTTTTTTTCAGCTGTATTAATGGATACATAATCGCCCATCGCTTCTAACCATAAAATATCTTTCACGGATAATTTTACCAAAACAGAATCTACTTTTATAAAGATATCCTCATTGGTCGAATTAGATAAAGCAGCATCTTCTTTTGTGTTCTTTACCACTTTCTGCACTGCTTTCATATACCTTGCGTAAGTTACAGGTTTTAGGAGATAATCCGCCACATCATATTCAAAAGCTTCGATTGCGTAATTTTTGTGTGAAGTAATTAAGATAATTTGAGGACGATGAGAAAAGTGTTTTAATAAATCAATCCCATTCATAACGGGCATTTCAATGTCAAGGAAAATGAGTTGTATATTTGGTTTGTCATTTAATAAATTTACCGCTTCAATGGCGCTTGTGCAGCTCTTTATAAGCGTGAGAAATGGGGTTTCTTTTATGAAATGCTCCATTGTTTTTCTTGACAATTCATCGTCGTCTACGATCAGACAGTTCATATTTTTAAAAAATTATTTTTTACTATAATAAACCCTTGTTTATCTTGATCCTAGATACGTTCTGACAACCAATAGGTTGATAGGAATATATACCTAAATGATACCCTGTATTTTTCTATGATTTATCTGTAAAAATACCAATGTCATGATGGCAAAGGATATTCCAGAAAGAGAAAAGAGTTTATATTCTTAATAATTAAGAGATATTGGACCTCGCATTATTAAGAAAGTATTATGAATAAGAAATTTATAATGGAAAATATCTATCTGAATGCTCAAACATCGTTCGATACAGCAAAAGGCATAGGAGGTCTTGAAAATTATAAAATAAGCAGGTATACACTTTTTATGAAAAAGAGGCAAATCTTCCTACCTTTAGCAAAGGAAGCTTTATCAGTTTGGTAATGCTTAATTTTAAAAAAAATAGTAAGATAAATCATAATCTAAAACAAAAAATCATGTCAAAAACAAAATGGATAATGGATGCTGTGCATTCTGAAATGCAATTCAAAATAAAACATTTGATGATTACGAATATCACAGGACAGTTTACGAAATTTGAAGGGTCTGTTGAGACGGAGGGCGAAGATTTTACAACTGCCAAGGCACATATCTCTGCAGATATTAGTTCAATATCTACGAATAACGCACAGCGAGACGGACATCTTCAGTCGGGAGATTTCTTTGATACAGCAAACCACCCGCAACTTACGTTTGAATCTGAAAAAATGGAAAAAGTGAATGAGGGAAATTATAAACTTCATGGAACACTTACCATTCGTGGGGTTAGTAAAAAAAATGTTTTAGACACTGAATTTGGTGGAATTGTA
>DATHPH010000389.1:0-10846 GCA_035484095.1 Cytophagaceae bacterium
TCTTTTTGGCATATGGACAAGCGACCCAGATGGTCCACACGCTGACTTTGAATTAACAAGCAAATCCTTTTATGTTGTTGACTATGACGGAGACGGAGATATGCCATACGAACTCAACGACACTAAACTTAAAATATATTACAACGACTTCATTCAAGAAGGAAAAATCATTTCAGTAAGTAAGGACACTTTAAAAATTCAATGGAAAGACTTTGATAATATAAACAACTATGTAAAATGGACACAGTGACAATGACAGAAATAACGGCAGCCGGTAACACACGTCTTGCGCCATTGCAGCTGACGTAGTAAAATTAATATCTAATGTACGCAAAATATTTTATCTTTTCACCTTTGTTGGAGCTTTTCTCCAACAAAGGTGAACGTTATGTGCCATTTTAGAACGACACTTGCAAAGAACATATGAAGAAAAAACGCCTTTGGATAATCGGACTTTTGACCATAATAATATTTTTGTCAGTTCCGACATTTCATATCTTAAAAACAAAATGGACGGAAAGCGATAAAACACATACAATTCCGAACGGCTTCACAAACGATGCAAGCCAACTTAACTTAACAAAGGTGGACACTATAATTCAAGTTCCAAACGACAAATTAGAAATTGAAAGTCAACTTAAAGACATATTGAAATATGCAAAAGAAAACAAATTGAAAATTTCTATTGCAGGTGCAAGACACAGTATGGGAGGACATACAATATATCCAAACGGAATTGTTTTAAATATGCTTCCATACAAACAAATGGAACTTGACACTACAAACAACATTTTGACTATTGGTTCAGGTGCTTTGTGGGAGGACGCTTTAAAATATTTGGACAAGTATGGAAAATCTATTTCGACAATGCAGGCTTTTAGTTCGTTTTCAATCGGTGGTTCAATTAGTGTAAACGGACACGGTTGGCAAAAGGACTTACCACCAATTTCTGCAAGCGTTATTTCATTCTCATTGCTGACACAAGACGGGAAAATTTTAAATTGTAGCAGACAAGATAACAAAGAACTTTTTAATTTAGTAATTGGCGGTTATGGCTTGTTTGGAGTTATCCTAGACGTAAAACTAAAAGTCGTTGAAAATATCGCTTTAAAATATAAATACATTCGTTTAAGCCCTGAAAATTATATCAGCTATTACAAAAAACTCATTTCTGATAATCCAAACGTAAATCTTGTATTTGGAAGACTGCGAATTTCTGACAAACATTTTTTAGAAGAAGCAACATTAAATTTCTTTGAAAAAGTTGAAGCAAAAATTTCTGTTCTGCAAAACGAAAAAAGCACTGAAGCACAAAGATTAGTTTTTAGAGGAAGTGTGAACAGCGAATATGGGAAACGACTTCGTTGGGACTTAGAAACGGGAATGAATAGAGTTTCTAAAAACGCAATTTATTCAAGAAACGAGCTTCTAAACGACCATGTTTCGCTAATTGAAAACAAAGACACTTCTTCAACTGATTTGCTTCACGAGTATTTTATTCCTGAAAGAAATTTTACTCAATACATAAACGACATAAAAGGAATTTTAAAAAACTCGAAAATTGATTTACTTAACATTACAATTCGTGGTGTTCGACAAGACAATGATAGCTATTTGGCTTATGCACGAGAAAATGTTTTTGGTTTTGTGTTCTTGTTCAATCAAAAGAAAACAGACGAACAAGAAAGAGAAATGAAAATTTTGACAAATCAACTTGTTGACATTGCTTTGAAAAACGAAGGAACATTTTATTTACCATATCGCTTGCATATTGACAGAGACAAAATGAGAAAATCTTATCCGAATGCAGACAAATTTTTTGAACTCAAACGAAAATATGACCCAGACGAAATATTTAACAACAAATTTTACGAACACTATAAATAAAAACGGCACATAACAGCAGTTTGGCCCTTGTTGGAGCTTTTCTTCCAACAAGGGCGGAATAAGTTATATGTAGATGTTTTCTTTGGCTTGGCAAGTGAGATGAAAATATGTATGAAAGGGAAATTATTACAACAGTGTACAGTTTTGGAAATTTACTCACTGACAAAAATAATAGAAGTATCTTTACTATCCTGATCACGTTTATTTCGTCCATAGAAGCCAATATCAATATCACTAGGATTTTTAGATTCCATCTCAGTAGGATGAACGTATGTGTAAATTCCATAGCCATGTCCACTTACGGACCAACCCTCAACCAAATGAAGCTTTGATACTCCAATATCTCCTGCCGAACAACCTGGAAATACCGGGCCAAATTCTTTTATTTGTTTTAACGCAAATTTTTTTTTGTCAATGATTGTTGTATCATCAATTATTACATAAGTCCCATGAGAAAAAAGTACCCAAGTCTTAAATTTTGGATTAATAGCTTTTTTAACATATTCTGTTAATTCGTCTGTAGATATTTTTCCCACCGGATTCTTTTGAGGGCTGCAAAAAGTAAAAATCACTATGAAAAACAGTAGAATTAATCTTATCATAATAGCTCAAATTGGATTGTGTATCGGAATTTTATTTTACAAATTAAGAATATTATTAATTTCTTCTCTAATATTTAGTCAATATTCATTAGATATAATCATTAAAACTTTTTTACAAGGCATCCAATTCAATAAATTTCGACTAACAAAATTATCAAATAGTAATTCTATTTTTGCAAAAGTTTCTACCCTTATAAATGTTTCCGTTTTCATTTGAGCCTTTTTGAGATTCTCTTTATATACTTCATACTTTCATTATAATGAATAGGTTTTCGTCCTTGTTGGAGATTTTCCAACAAGGGTGAATAGAGTAATAATAATAGTGATCTTGTATTCGAAAAAAAATAAATAAGATACGTGATTCGAAAGTAATATTTTGAATTTAATAAGAAAATAAGGCGAAGGTTATTTTGACAAAAGAGTGACAGGAAACGCTTGTTGGAGAAAAGCTCCAACAAGGACGAAAATTTTTTTCCGGACACAACCAAAAGTCAAAGTTCATTAATGATGGATTACCTGCAATTCATACCCTAATTTTTTTGCCAATCGCTTAGCAATATTCCATGCATCCTTTTTATTAGTATACACACATACCTTTAAAGGTTTTTTATCCGAACCCGTCAGGTATACCTGATACTCTTTAAAACCTTTCAATTCTCCACCCACAGGATCGTATTTCCCACTTCCATTGATATACGAAAATTCCCTGAATACAATTTTATCAAAATCAATCAAAGAATGCCATTTACCTATTCCCAAAAAAATAACTTTATATTTACGAACCTTGTTTTTATTTAAATCGAATTCAGTACCTCCTGTAAACAACATAAAAAATACAACTAAGGGAATGCCAAAGGAATAAGCGAATATAGGAAAGTAAATACTCTGATGATGGAAAATGGCTGCAATAATTAAGGAAAAACCAAACAAGGAAAAAATTATTCCCGTCACCATCTTTCCACTATTGAAAACAAGAAGATTGTTGTCGCCTTTTTTTATTTTCCCCACGATGCAAGTGTCGTTATTTTTTGAGAGTAAATCGATACAGAAAAGATACAGTTTTTTTCATAAAAAAACCCACTTCAAAACCGCTTTCTCTGCTTTTATTTGCGGACACAAAAAAGGTTACCTTGTGTGCCACAGACCACAACTTTGTAGCATTTCAGAATTTTACCAGCAGGAATTATTTCGACTTTGCATGCTTTTCAACCAATTGTATTAAATATTTTTTGCGATTTTTTTCATTGCCACCATTTTGGGATTAGCATAATGGTTGTATATGGCAGGATAGCCAACTACATCGTCCGTTTTTGCTATCAAATCTCCAGATTTACGGTCAATTAAAAAGACAGAACCTCTGACTCTCCCTAACAATCCTGATTTGCCAATCATACATTTAATTATAAAATTCGCACTATCCCGTTTAAATGTGATTTTATAATTCTCTGAAACGAGTTTGTCAATAATAGGAAGTTCAAAACCATTTTTTGTTTTTTCAATGTAAAATTTTTGAGAAAAAACGGAATTAATTCCAACTAAAAAGAAGAATGTTAAGGTGATTAATTTCTTTTCCATTTTTTATTCAATTGTGAATATTAATTTTTGCATTTTTTCCCCTTTACTGACAAAGTTCTCCAGACTTGCCTAGCGGGGGAAATTCAATATACAAACTAAACATGTTAAGCAAAAGTAAAAGGCTTTTGCCAGTGGGCGGGATTTTATAATGGCAGACTGGTTTGTGTGCCATGGACCATAACACCGGTGTTTCATCCTACGAGGTAGCCTGTCAGGGGGCTGGACAAAAACTCAAGTTAAAGAACACTATCAGTAAAATCATCTTAAAAATAATGATGTTTTTACTGATAGTTGAATTCGAAAGAGTTAAAGGTGTTTTTATTTTCAATATTTATTTCCAACATTATCAGTACTTTACAATATTATAACATAAATATTTTTTTTAATTAAATCTTTGAACTGTTATTTTCGTAAAAATCAAATAATTAATTATGTAGGTATAAATACGTATATAAATGATCTATTTACATTAAATAAAAACTATGTATGCATTTTAAAAAAATTATCTTCTCAATTTCTCTGATTTTTATAACAAATACGATGTATGCCAACGGCGTTTCAGTGGCAAATGTTTTTTTATCCGGGCAAAATACCACTTCTCATTATTCCCTTATAAATTTTGCTGTTTCATGGAATAATTCATGGCGTGTCAGTTCAGGTCCTTCTAACTGGGATGCAGTATGGGTGTTTGCAAAATTCAGAAAGACAACATCGACCGTATGGAATCATGCTACTTTAAATTGGGTGAATGGAACCGGAGTTGCGGATGGGCATACGGTACCTGCCGGTGCCTCAATGAGCAGCAGCAATGATAATGGAGCAGGAGGAGCTTATGGTGTATTTATATATTCATCAAGCAATATGATCCAGGGAACCGTAAATTATACAGGATCGCAATTAAGATGGAACTATGGCGTAGATGCCCTTACAGATGCGGACAGTGTGGAGTTGTGTGTCTTTGCTATAGAAATGATTTATGTGCCTTCCGGCAGCTTTTATGTAGGAGATGGAAACCTGACTATTATTGGTCAATTTAGAAATCAAGCATCCAACACTTCTTTTCAAATTACCTCAGAAGCTAGTCTTACATTAGGAGGTTCAGGGCCAACAAATCTCAATAACAACAATACTACTGGGCAAAATACCCCGGATGATTTTAATAACCTTACCGTGCAAACATTGCCAGCTGCTTTCCCAAAAGGTTTTGCGAGTTATTATTGTATGAAATACGAAATCACGCAAGATCAATATGTAGAATTTCTAAATAAACTAACCAGAGTTCAACAGGCGACCAGATGTGCGGCCACCACGGTAGGGAATTACATGAGTTCAACAGCAGGGGGGAGTGCTGCTCCACAAAATAGGAACGGAATAAAATTAATTAGTGATCCTGGAGGGATTTCTTCCAGGGTATTCGGCTGCGATCTTAATAACAATGGAGTACCGAATGAGGCAGCAGATGGACAAAACATTGCATGTAACTGGATAAACTTTCCAGACCTTTCAGCCTATTTGGATTGGAGCGGCTTACGTCCAATGACAGAACTTGAATATGAAAAAACATGCAGAGGGCCAAACAATCCTGTGGCAGGTGAATATGCCTGGGAATCTATCGCCATCTTGGGTGCAACTACTATTTCAGCTGGTACAAGTGGAGCCTCCAATGAAACATCCAGTACTGTAGGAGCGAACTGTGTGTATAATAATGCTGCTCTTATACAAGGGCCCATGCGGGTTGGCAATTTTGCCCAAGCAGGAACAAACCAAGTACAAGCAGGTGCTGGTTATTTTGGCGCAATGGATTTAACAGGGAATCTATTTGAAATTATGGTTTCTGTAGGTTCTGCTGCTGGTCGATCCTTCAGTGGTTTGCAAGGGAATGGTGCATTAAATAATACAGGCGATGCAGATGTAAATTATTGGCCCGGAATTAATGGAAATGCCACGATTACGAATCCCAATGGTGTATACGGAGGAGTTACAGGATGCACTCAATTTGCCGGATATGGGTTTAACGGAAGTAGTTGGAATGACAATACCTGGCTTACCGTGTCAGGAAGAGCCTACAGAGCCACATGGTCTACTACTGGGAGAGACAATAGATCTGGAGGAAGAGGTGTAAGAACAGCTCCCTAACAATCGGATAAATGCTAAAGAATTCTATAGTATATTATTTATTACTTTGTTTTATTTCCGTCAATTCCTTTTCACAAGCAATTTATAGTGGAGGCAATGCGGATGGTTTTGCCACTACCTGTTTTATGCAAGCCAATAACGCTTCATTTGATATATACAGTGGGGGAAGGAGTGATGGATTTGCTACGGCTTGTTTTTCACAAGCAAATAATAGTTCTTTCGCTATTTACGGTGGTGGAAATTCCGATGGCTTTGCTACGACTTGTTTTTTGCAGGCAAATAATAGTTCCTTAGCAATATACGGAGGAGGGAATTCCGATGGCTTCGCCACTACATGTTTTTTGCAGGCGAATAACAGCTCTTTAGATATATATAGCGGAGGAAATAACGATGGATTTGTAAAAGCATGTTATTTACAAAATCCTCCTCTTCCAATACAACTTTTGTCATTTGAAGCAAATGCTTATTCTGATTATGTCCTGACCTCCTGGGAAACGGCTTCTGAAAAAAACAACGATTTTTTTACGTTGGAAAAAACAAAAGACGGGGTGAATTATTTTTTAGTAGCGAATATAAAAGGTGCGGGAAACAGTTTACAACATTCCAATTATTCATACCCGGATTATGCCCCATTCAATGGCACGTCCTATTATCGTCTGAAACAAACTGATTATAATGGAAAATTCAGTTATTCACAACTCGTAGCAGTAAATTTTTCCAATACCAACGAAACCAGTTTTAATATATACCCAAACCCTAGTTCCGGAGAAGATTTAATGGTCGCTCTTAACGGACAAAAAGAAGAAGAAGTATTGGTAGTGCTTTATGATATGTTGGGAGAAATTATCTACTCGAAAGTTTATATTTTAGCAGACAATGGAATTACCGTTTCTGCTTTTGATCCTTTTGGGGAAATAGCTTCTGGTATTTACGCAGTTATTGCTACGTTCAATGATAAAAGCATTAGTAAAAAAATAGTCATAAAATAAAAAACTCGGCTTTAAGTAACTAAATGTAGATAAATTCCATTTTGCCTTTGTTTGTGTCCGCACAAACAAACCGTTAATAAGCTAAACAAATTTTATTAAATTTGAAGACTTTTAGAAATAACTTATTTTTTAATCTATGGATTTTAATACATTATATTATTACACTTCAACTATTAAAGACTGGAAGAAACTATTAAGCCCAGATAAGTACAAAGATATTATAATAAATAGCCTTCGATATTTGGTGGAACACAAAAAAATAGCTGTTTATGGTTTTGTTATTATGCCTAATCACATCCATCTCATTTGGGAATTATTAGAAATGAATGGAAAAGAAAAACCAAATGCTAGTTTTAAGAAATTTACAAGTCATGAAATACAGAAAGATCTTCGTAAAAATCATGTTAAAGTTTTAGAAATGTTTAAAGTGGATATTGAAACGCGCAACTATCATTTTTGGAAAAGAAACCCATTGCCTGTTATCTTGTATACCCCTGAAGTGATTTATCAAAAACTAGATTACATTCATAATAATCCGGTTCAAGGAAAATGGATGTTAGCAAAATCTCCCATTGAATATAAATATTCTTCTGCACGATTTTATGAAACTGGTATAGATGAGTTTGGATTTTTAACTCATATTGGTGATAGAATTTAATGCAGTCTTTCATAGTGAAATATTTGTTTGTGTGGACACAAACAAAGGCAAAAAGCCAAGTTCAAAGGCAATTTGCTTTACCGGTCTTTCGGTATAGGAAAGCAGCCGTTTGGCTTCTATTAATATTCTTTCCTGTATTACCTGCGAAGGGCTTTTATGGTTATATACTGCAAAAAGGTTGGAAAGTGTTTTGGGCGATTTACAAAGTTGCTCAGCATAGAAGCTTACGGAATGTTCTGATTTAAAATTCTTTTCTACCAGTAAATTGAATTTCCTGATGGTATGAAATCTTTCTTCCTGCATTTTTTTTATAGGTGCATATCCGGATCGGGCAAGTTTGGTAACATAAATGATAAGCCTTTTCAGTAAAACAAGCAGTATTTCGTTTTGGATATTGTCTGTTGTTTTAAACTCTTCTATAAATACATCCAACAGCAATTGCAGTTTTTGCTGTGCCGGTTCATCCAGTAGTATAAATAAATGGTCTGTATTACCAAATAAAAAACCTACACAGCTTACTTCGCTGTCGTGATCAATAATGCAATAGAACTCCCGGTTAAATTGCCATGCGACTATATCTTCAGGTCTTTCAAACGTAAACGTTTGGTTGAAAAGGAGTGTGAGCAAACTTTGTGAAGGGAAGTCGTATTCCGTACCATCAATGGTGACGGTTTGGTTTTGCCCCGTGTTCCAGGCTACTGTAAAGTATTTATTAAACTGGTCACGGCTGAAATAGGATCGGTCAAAGACCTTTTCAGTTTTAAAGAGTAGCAGGTCGCCCCCTGCTTTGTCATCACTATATTTAAGTTTCATTTGATGATAATATTGTCTTACAGCTTTCAGCCAACGATAAGTGTATACTAGGCACTCGGTTTTTAAAGTAGTTCGCTATCCGCTGAAGATAAAGATAACAAAATGCTCTGAAGTTTCCTCTACTATTGCATACTCCCCGGAAATGCTCGCAGTTCTGGTCTATCTTGTTTTCGCGCAGCAATATCTTCTGTATAATGTCATAAAGGTCGTCGTAATTTAAAATTTTTATTTTTTCGGTTTCTGTAAAGTGTATGTCCATAAAAAATTAATACTTGATAGTGTAAGGTAGGGGGGAAATAAATAAGGAGGAAAGAAGGAGAGAAGATGAAAAAAAGTGGGGCTTTCGTGTTTGATAGAGACAAATGTCTGATGAGACACCAGCCACGGGGGAGGAAACCTCCAAGGTTTAAATTATTAATAACCCCAAGTATTTTTATTTAGGAGTTCTTATTAATGAAAACCTTGGAGGTTTAACACCAAATGCCAGAGCAGAGTCATTTTTTTAAAAATTTGCTTATGGAATTTTGGCGAGGCTTGCATCTTATTACCAGAAACCAAAAAAAACGAAGTTTATGAAAAATTCCAGATTTATTATTTACCTGCTGGGTATCAATGGCCTTTTGCTTTCGGCGTTTTATTATGTTGATAAAAGCCCCAAGCCAAAAGATAAAAAAATCGCGACTACCACCAAGGCGAAAGGCTGCGTTTTTAAAACCGTAATGGGAGAAGACTCCCTTGACCCCAATTTTTATAAATACCAATCTTCTGAAAAGGTATTGGCTTCTCTACAACATGGCTTGCAATGGGTCGCTTCCGCCCAGCAATCCGATGGTGGTTGGGGAGCAGGCAGTCATTCCAATCAGCAGGAAATGAATCCACATGCTGTAAAGACGGATCCTGCCACTACTTCTATGGTGGCAATGGCCTTGCTGCGTACCGGCAATACCCTGACCAGCGGCCCTCAATCTTCCCGTTTGAACAAAGCGCTTCAGTACCTGCTTGTAGCAGTAGAAACCGCTCCAAAAGGGAGTTCGAACATTACGAAAGAAACAGGTACCCAGATACAGATAAAACTGGGTGCTAATATTGACGTCATTCTCACCGCACAATTCCTTTCCAATGTGATGGATTACCTGGATCACGATGCGAAACTCAAGGCGCGTATTGCCCGAGGTCTTAATACCTGTGTAGAGAAAATACAACATGCCCAGGATACAGACGGAAGTATAAAAGGCTCCGGATGGGCAGGTGTGTTGCAATCTTCCTTTGCCAACAATGCGTTGGAATCGGCACAATCCAAGGGGATAAAAGTAGACTCCGTAATACTCGAAAAATCGCGTGATTATCAGAAAGGCAACTATAACACTTCTACCGGCGATGTGAAGACCGAGAAAGGAGCAGGGGTTATCTTGTATTCCGTATCGGGCTCTACCCGCGCCAGTGCCAAGGAAGCGAGGAAAGTTGAAGAAGAAATAAGAAAAGCGAAACACGAAGGGAAGCTGAACAACGAAGACGCTGTCAATGCGCAAAGCTTGGAAAAATTAGGTTACAGCAAAACAGATGCTTTGAAGTATTCTACTTCATACAATGTATACCAGGCAGGGAAACAGGTAGCACAAAGCAACGAGGTTTTAACAGGATTTGGCAACAACGGTGGAGAAGAATTTCTCAGTTTCCTTCAAACAGGGGAATCTTTGATTATTGGCAAAGACTCTTCGTGGAAGAAATGGTACAGCACTACTTCAGGAAGTTTACTTGCGATTCAAAACGAAGACGGCAGTTGGAACGGGCATCACTGCATTACCAGTCCGGCATTCTGCACGGCTACCTGCCTGCTTATTCTTTCTGTAAACAACGATGTAGAGAAGCTGGTAGAAATGGGAGCCAAATAAAATTGTAACTTTTCTGATGTCAGAGGCTGAATTCATCAGAAAAGTTACGTCAAACGGAGACAATCCGAGGTGATAGGGGCCAGAGTAGTTTACAATAATAACAAAAAAAGCAGACGATACTTCCGTACCGTCTGCTTTTTTTTGTCGGCTTATAATTAACCTGCTACTTCCTTCGTAAATTGTGCACTTACTTCCAACTTCACCTCTTCGCCCAATGCTACCCCACCTGTTTCGGTAAGCATTCCAAAACTTACCCCAAAATCTTTTCTGTTTATCTTTCCCGTAATTGTAAAT
>DATHPH010000390.1:0-14920 GCA_035484095.1 Cytophagaceae bacterium
CGGATTAATTATCAACGACGAAATAGACGAACGACTTGATCCGGTAAAGTCTACGCATGCTGCTTGCAAATACCTAAAAAAGCTGTACAACTATTTTGGAAGCTGGTCCTCCGCTGTTGCAGCGTATAACTTAGGAGAAACTGCGCTTTATTTTGCTTTCCGAAACCAACGCGTAAATTCTTATTATGATTTAAAACTAAACAGAGAAACGGCAGGATATCTCTACAGGATTATTGCGTTAAAAGATTTGGTGGAGAACACAAAAAAATATGGAATGAGCTATACCCGATACAAAACAGCAGCATTAAAGGCGGTTCCCATCCGAAAAAATATTCCTAATTTGATGGAGTTTGCAAAAAAGAATAAGATATCCTATGAAAAATTTAAAATCTTAAATCCATGGATTCTTCACAACAGACTTATCTTACCCGATTCCAATAAAACGCTGTATATAAAACTCCCAAAATAATTTTAATCAATTGTTTTGGCTCTGTAAAAAGGTTTGTTCGTGTCGAAGAGTTTGCGAAAGGTAATGTGCTTTTTAACTACCTTTGCACCAAAAGAATGCACCAGATGAATCATTTTAGGATTAAAATCCCCAATCCAATTCATTTCAAATACATCGTACTTGTCTTTCGGTTGAATGATTCGGGCTGCTTCTATAATGATTGCGCCTTCTACCCCTCTCCCCTGGTATTCCGGAATAATGCCGAAAGCAACTCCAAACATTTTACGACAGGCTCCCGTTTTTTGATAGTATAAAAATTTTAATTTTGCCCATAAATTAAATTGACCATTCAGGTATTTGAATATCTGATTGAGTTCAGGAATCATCAGAAAAAACCCAATAGGCTCCTCTTTATAGTACGCAAATACCACAATGTCCGTATCCACAATGGGATTCATTTGTTTAAAAATACTCATTGCCTGAGCCTTATTCATTCCTTTTACGCCACCGTGTTTGGACCATGCTTTATTGTATATGTATAGAAAATCTTCTGCAAAGGTATTCATCTTCCCTTTGTTGTAATTTTTATAATTGTAACTTGGGTCGCGTGCTATGCGCATAGCTCTGTCTTTGTATCCGGACGGCATTTCTGATTGCACCGGCATACTATACGTATACTGTTCAAAATAATTCTGAAATCCATAAGATTCAAAAAAATCTTTGTAATAAGGCATGGTATAAGGCATACAATAATTGGGCTCCAACTCAAAGCCTTCTACCAGCAATCCCCACCATTTATCTCGTTCTCCAAAATTAACAGGACCGTCCATTGCTTCCATTCCTCGTTCGGCATTCCATTCTTTGCATTTGTCAAAAAGCATAAAGGCCGCTTTCGAATCATTTATAGATTCAAAAAAACCCATTCCACCTGTAACGTATTCGGTAGCTTTGGACGTTTTTTTATTTATAAAGGCCGCTACTCGACCAATCGTTTGATTGTTGTCGTCAACCAAAATCCATCTTTCCAATTCACCGTGTCGAAAAAATTTATTTTCTTTTGTATCGAAAACCTGATTCATATCCTTGTCCAATGGACGAATCCAGTTTTTTTCATTCTTATATAACTTTACCGGGAAAGTAAGAAATTCCAATTTCGTTCTTTCGTCATCAACGCGCTGCAGTTTCATAATTCTTGGAAATAGTCCTCTAAATTAGTTATAAGAAGCTCTTTGGCAAAAATATTTTTATATTTAACCTATGAAGCAAAACCGAATCTGTCAACTTTTCGATATAGAATATCCGATTATACAAGCGGGGATGGTTTGGTGCAGCGGTTGGAAACTAGCTTCTGCGGTAAGTAAGATAGGTGGTTTGGGATTAATAGGAGCCGGTTCCATGACACCGGATATACTTAGAGAACATATTCGGAAGTGTAAAGCCGCTACAAACAAACCGTTTGGAGTAAATCTTCCCCTTTTATATTCCGATGTAGAAAAACAACTCGATATTCTAATTCAAGAAGGGGTAAAAATTGTGTTTACTTCTGCCGGTAATCCTAAAATCTGGACTCCCCTTTTAAAAGAAAAAAATATCATCGTAGTGCATGTCGTATCAAGTAAAAAATTTGCCTTAAAAGCTGAAGAGGCAGGAGTAGATGCTGTAGTTGCGGAAGGATTTGAAGCAGGAGGTCACAATGGAAGAGAAGAAACCACCACCTTTTGCCTTGTTCCGATGGTAAAAGAAGCAATTACAATTCCACTTATTGCTGCAGGAGGTATAGGAAGTGGCCGATCAATGTTGGCGGCTATGGTACTTGGCGCAGACGGTGTTCAAATCGGCAGTCGGTTTGCAACAAGCACCGAGTCTTCGGCACACGAAAATTTTAAAAGAAAAATCATCGAAGCAGAAGAAGGAGATACCATTTTAACATTAAAGCAACTTACTCCTGTAAGATTTCTGAAAAATAAATTTTATGAAACTATTCAAGCTGCAGAGTCTAGTGGTGCTTCTTCAGAGGAGTTGAAAATGATTTTAGGAAAAGGTCGTTCCCGCAAAGGGATTTTTGAAGGAGATCTGGAAGAAGGCGAATTGGAAATTGGCCAAATAGCTGCAACCCTAAAAAAAATAGAATCTGCGGAAGATATTGTCAAAAATATCTGGGACGAATACGTTACCTTGAAAAAAGAATTTTCACAAGGTTCTTTTTAATATTTTGTATACCCCTTTATTTCGAAGACGTAATCCTGCATCTTTTTGATCATCTGAATTTTCCCCTGATTTCTAAGATAGTTCACTTTAGGAAGTTTGATACTGATGCTTAGGCTGTCGTTTGAAACAATTGTTTTCTTTATGTAATAGGCCTTTACGGCAAAGGCAGACCCCTCATTTTCGGTGTGTTTCCCGCTTACTATTCCTACTAAATTCCCTTGTTGATCAAACAAAGGTCCTCCACTTTGACCGGGATTTACAGGAACGGCTATTTGATACGAAACGGTATCACCATCGTAACCGTTTACAGAGCTGATATATCCTTCACCAAATACAACGTCTTGCTTAGGATAACCCAAGGTAAACACTTGCTCCCCTAAATCCAGGTTGGTTTTGCGGAAGGTAAAAGGCAGCGGACCAAATGTTTTAAAACTATCGTCTTCTACTTTTAGTATTATTAAGTCTAATTTCGGATCGCTGTATACCTTCTTCAATTTAAGGCGGTTGAACCTCTTATTTTCCATATAGATTGTTTCAACATCTTTTACTACATGATAACTGCTAAGCACATACCCCTCTGCGCTGATTGCAATAGCGGTACCCCCGAAAGAAGCTTCACGCTGTGAAGCTTTATCTTCGTTTAATTTTTTAATAATTTTTTTCTGAGAACTTTTTACTTGCTCAATATCCAGCCTCAACTCCTTATAATAGGCTTTATCTTTATAGTTAAAGGAATGTACATAATACATGACCAAATAGGTACCAATACTTATCAAAAGTGCTACCGAAGCCGCTGC
Organism: Cytophagaceae bacterium; assembly: GCA_035484095.1. Taxonomy (GTDB): domain Bacteria; phylum Bacteroidota; class Bacteroidia; order Cytophagales; family Cytophagaceae; genus JANYCO01. The sequence goes on from DATHPH010000390.1 coordinate 3,454, forward strand.
CGCCCATACTTTCCGACCTACAAAGAGGTTTCTTATTTTCAATGGACGCAAAGAGGAAACCTCTACTTCTGATTGCATTTCAACGTGAGCTATTTCCAATCTCTTTTTAATTTTGCTCCGTTTGACATAACCATCAAAAGAATTTATCAATTTTTTATAGTCCGCAACTTCTTCTGCAAAATCAGAATCGCTCAGCATTCTTGTTTCAAAGTCTTTTCTTTCAGACAAATTCATTTCACCGAAAACATACCGTTCAATCTGCTCCACTATTTCGTTTTTATTTTCCATGATTTTATTTTTTTATGAGGCTGAAAAGAATATTTTTTTCAGCCTCATAAGACATTTGTATTTTTGATTTTTAGCATTGTCTGCATTTGTATATCCGAATTTTTCACAGATATCCGCCATGCTCAACTTGTTTACATAATAGTCTTCCAAAATTGTCCGGCAAGGTTCGCCTAATCCATTCAAAGAAACTTCCATACGTGTAAAATCTCTTTCTTTTTCTTCCGCCTCCGACTGTTCTTCCGTTGAAAATATATTTTCAAAATCATCTAACTTCCCAGTGAATTTAGACTTGTAATAAAGCTTTTTCAACCAAAGTCGTCTGCACACCGAATAAAGATATGTTTTCACCGAACAATTTAGCTCAAGAGCATCTCCCTTGAGTTTTTCGTATAATATGATCACCGCTTCCTGACAAATGTCCTTTGCATCCTGTTCAGAACCACTATTGTTGTAAATGAAAAAAGCCACTGCATGGAAATTTTCCTTATATAGAAATTCCAATACGCCTTTGTCGTCCCTTCTAATTCCCTCAACAATCTCTTTATCAGTATAATTTCTTGACATTTATCCCGATTAGCCTTAATACTTTAACCTAGCCAAGGTAACCCAAAAAATAGTAAAAATAAATACGCATAATTTATTTTACGCTAATAAAGATAATAATGATCCATTCAAAAAGAGAAATACATAATTATTTGTATTTTAGAAAATTACATATTTATTGAACTTTATTTTAAAAAATACAACTATCGGTGGGTTACCATTGTGTACTTGATGTATTAAAGGAAATTTGATGTCAAACCCTTTTAAACATTTAAAATGAAAAATTTAAACTTATTTCTTGTTGCTGCATTTGCAACTGTAGCATTAACTTCTTGCGGTGGTGGTGCTTCTACTTCTGAAAAAGACACTACAAAGGTTGTGGTAGACAGCGTAAAAGTTATGGACGTTGTGGTAGACAGCGTAAAAGTTATGGATACAGTAAAAGTAGACACAACAAAAAAAATGTAATCTTCTTCAATGAGGAAATGAAAAATGCCACTTGATGTGGCATTTTTCATTTAAAACCACCTTTTGTATGTTTTATGCTCCCATTTTCTTTCATTATCTTCCTATCGAAATAATATTTAGCAATAAATGAAACCCTTTCCCTTTTTTTGGCTTGTTTTAATAGCTTTCATGCCATCGCTGCAGGCTCAGGATATGGAAAAAGTTCATCGCTACCTGGATACTCTTTGTTCCAATGGCTTACATGGGCGTGGCGCTAGTTTTGATGGACAGAAAAAGGCCGCTTTGTACCTCTCTGATCGTTTTCGCGAAATAGGACTTACCCCTTTACCTTCTTCCGATTCTTATTTTCAGAAATTTCATTACGACATCAATACCTTCCCTGGAAAATTATCATTGCGAACAGCCCAATCGGTACTTATTCCAGGGATAGATTTTATCGTTGAACCAGGATCTCCTTCCGATAATAAAAAACTTAAAATAATGGTGCTGGATTCTTTACTTTTTTGTTCAGAAAAACGACAGAAAAAATTCCTCTCCACTAACCTTCGTAAAAAAGCACTTATTTATGATGAAACCTTTGCAAAACTTTTAAAAACAACATCGGATCAATTTTTTTTAAAAACAAAAGAAGCTGCTTGCATCGTTGAACTCAAAGAAAAAAAACTGACCATGGGATTAGCTTCTTCGCAAAATGCAAAACCATCGTTTCAAGTCTTAAAACAAAAATTCGATGCCACTACTAAAACACTTTCTTACGAAATTGAAGCAGCATTACTAAAAAATTACGAAGCAGAAAATGTTATCGGCTTTGTAAAAGGCACTTCTGTCCCGGATTCTTTTATTTTTATTACGGCTCATTATGACCATTTGGGAAATCTTGGAGCTGCTCAATATTTCCCTGGTGCCAACGACAATGGAAGTGGCATTTCTATGTTATTGGAACTGGCGAGATTTTTCAAAGAAAACCCTTCTCGCTACAGTATTATTTTTATTGCTTTTGGTGCAGAAGAAGCTGGACTTATTGGGTCAAACTATTTTACTGAAAATCCTTTAGTGGCCCTTTCTAAAATTCGATTCCTGATAAACCTCGATTTGATGGGTACCGGCGACGAAGGTATGATGGTCGTAAACGGAAGTGTTTTTTCTGCCGAATTTGAGCTATTAAACAACATCAATACAAAAACAATGTCCGTATCCCCCTTAAAAAAAAGAGGTAAAGCCGCGAATTCCGACCATTTCTATTTTTCCGAAAAAGGAGTACCTTCTTTTTTCTTTTATACGCTCGGGGGAATTACAGCGTACCATGATGTTCATGACATTCCCCAAACACTACCTCTTACTAAATTTCGAGAAGTGTTTGGGCTTATTAAAGAATTTATGAAGGAACTCACCGATTAATCCTTCATTACAAAATGATAACGTAAAAATTTCTCTGCTCTGTTTTTTAAAATTATATTAGCAGTATAAATATTTTGAAGAGTTCCCATCAATTATAAAATTGCAAAAATAATACACATTTAAAATTTAAAACCGATGAAACTTACAAATAACAAAATTTTAATTACTGGAGGAGCAAGTGGAATAGGCTTAGGGCTGACGAAAAAATTTATCGAAGAGAACAATACTGTTATCATTTGCGGAAGGCGTGAAGAAATATTAAAAGAAGTGGCAGAAAAATTTCCATCCGTAATTACAAAAGTGTGTGATTTATCAATAGAGCAGGAACGAATTGATCTTTATAATTGGGTAAGCAAACACCACAGCGACATGAATGTTCTAATAAACAATGCTGGCATTCAAAACTGGATGAATATTTCAGACAGTGAATTTTACCATAAAGCAACGAATGAAATCAATACGAACGTCATAGCTCCCATTCATTTGACAACACTGTTTACAACATTACCTTCCCTTCGCACGATCATGAATGTTACCTCCGGGTTGGCATTTGTTCAGTTTGCAAAAGTACCTGTTTATTGTGCTACCAAAGCTTTCTTTCATTCCTTTACCTTATCGTTAAGGTATTTATTAAAAGAAAAAAACATTGAAGTCATAGAAATAATTCCACCGGCCTTGGATACTGATCTTGGTGGAAAAGGACTACACGACGGACAGCCGGCGGTAAGTGATTTTGTAGAATCCATTTTTCAACAAATGCGCGAAGGTAAAACAGAACTTACGTTTGGACATAGCGAATCAATGGCGAATGGCAATCCGTCAGAGATACGGGAGAGATTTAAGTTATTGAATCCATAAGAAAAAGAGTGTTACTGATTCCGTTGTTTCACATCTTTACGAAGTAACAGAATCAGTAATGCTAAAACAATATAATCCATTGGATAAAAATAATTGCACAAGAAATTTAGCACATTTATACTATGACTTTGGAATACGCAAAACAGCTTGATGAAAAAGACGAACTAAAAGGCTTTCGTGAAAAATTCAATTTGCCTGTTACAAAAGATAAACCATTGATATACTTCTGTGGAAACTCGCTTGGATTACAACCTAAGAAAACGAAAGAATATTTTGATCAGGAATTAAACGACTGGGCAAATCTTGGTGTGGAGGGACATTTTCAAGGGAAAAACCCTTGGCTGCATTTCCACAAATCGTTTTCGAAAAGCCTTTCGAAAATTACAGGTGCTAAAATATCGGAGGTGGTTGCAATGAACAGTTTGACTGTAAATTTGCATTTAATGCTTACAACGTTTTACCGTCCTACTGCAAAACGATATAAAATCATTATAGAACCCGGATCTTTCTCCTCCGATGTCCACGCAGTTACTTCTCAGATTAAATTACACGGACTAAATCCAAAGAATATCCTCTTCGAATTAAAACCACGCAAAGGAGAATTCATTATCCGTACCGAGGAGATTGTAAAACAAATTGAACGTCACAAAAGCGATCTGGCCCTTGTTTTGCTAGGTGGGGTCAATTATTATACCGGTCAAGCATTTGACATGGAAGTCATCACGAAAGCCGTACACAAAGTTGGCGCAAAAGCAGGTTATGATTTGGCGCATGCCATTGGTAATATTCCTTTAGAATTGCATAAATGGGAGGTAGATTTTGCCGTATGGTGCTCGTATAAATATTTAAATAGCGGGCCCGGTGCTGTAGGCGGTATATTTATTCATGAGAAACATACCAAAATTAAAACCCTTCCCAGGCTTGCCGGTTGGTGGGGTCATCAGGAAAAAACCAGGTTCCAAATGAAACCAGAATTTATTCCAACTCCGACCGCAGAAGGTTGGCAACTTAGCAATGCACCGGTATTTAACATGATTGGACATAAAGCTTCCTTAGAAATTTTTGAAGAAGCTGGAATGAAACCAATTGTTAAAAAAAGCCGCTCTATGACAACTTTTTTAGAGGACATGATCAAGACACAATGCAAAATTGAAACCGGTTATAAAATAAAAATCATCACACCGGGAAGCATCGACGAACGCGGCTCCCAGATATCCATTTTTGTAATGAAAAACGGAGAAGAGCTTTTTCAGAAAATAACGGAAGCAGGATTTGTTGTGGACTGGAGATCACCCAATGTAATTCGGGTGGCACCAACGCCGCTCTACAATTCTTTTGAAGAGGTTTACCTATTCGCAGAATTTTTATCTACGTGTTGTTTGTATTTAAAATAAAATCAAAAAATAGTCTTTCCTGTATAATGTACGAACAACTCCAATGCCTTAGTACCGATTAAAGAACTTCCCGATTCACTCAGGCCTGGCGACCATACGGCAACGCACATTTCTCTTGGTACAATGGCAACAATTCCTCCACCTACCCCACTTTTGGAAGGAAGTCCGACTCTGTATGCAAAATCACCTACGGAGTCATACATCCCACAAGTAAGCATCAGCGCATTAATGCGATCAGTATTTTTTTTAGAAATGATAGTTTCACCGGTAGAAGGAACGACTCCTTCGTTTGCAAGATAAAGAAATGCTTTACTAAGATCGAAACAACTCATCGCAATCGAACATTGATGAAAATACACATCCAATACTTCTCTGACAGGATTTTTTATATTCCCAAAACTTTTCATAAAATACGCCATTGCAAGATTTCTGTTCCCTGTTTCGCGTTCTGATCGCGCTACTTCGTAATCAAAATCAACAGAATCATTATGGCTTACTTTACGCACGAAATCCAGTATCGCCAGTTTGGGTGATGAATAGTTGGAAAAAACAAGATCTGTTGTTACATGAGCACCTGCATTAATAAAAGGATTTCGAGGAATTCCTTGCTCATGCTCCAATTGAACAAGAGAATTAAACTTACTTCCGGATGGTTCGCGACCAACCCGTTTCCAAATATTCTCATCTTCTAAAGCCATTGCCATCGTAAGAGTGAAAATTTTAGAAATACTTTGAATCGAGAATAATTCACGCGCATCTCCTACTACACTTTTCTCACCATTAATCGTATGAATTGCCATACCGAATTTCATTGGACTGACTCCTGCTAAGGCCGGAATATAGTCCGCGACATTCCCTTGCCCTAAGAGAGGTTGAATGTCTTTGGATATCTGGGTTAGAACCTGTTGGTAATTCATAACTGCTTTTCCAGGGATAAGATAGGAATTATTCTTCGTTCCTATGAAATTTTATTTCCAGCACAATTTTATTAGAAAACACAAAGATGATCATAGCTCCTGACTTTAGCATATAAAACACAAAACCCATCAAAATCAGATGGGTTTTGTCAATACAGGTACTAATAAGCTTTCTATTAATTATTCATAGCTTCCGCTCCTCCCACTATTTCAAGGATTTCCTTCGTAATAGAAGCTTGACGAGAGCGGTTATAAATTAATTTCAATTCTTTCAAAAGTTCTTTTGCGTTCTCAGTAGCCTTATCCATAGCCGTCATACGGGCTCCATGTTCAGAAGCATTCGATTCCAAAATGCATTTATAAAATTGTATTTTTAAGGATTTAGGAATCAATTCTGATACAATTTCCTCTTTGGAAGGTTCGAATATATAATCATTGTTGGCAATCTTCACTTCCTTTTTCTTTTTAAAGGAAACCTCCTTTACAGGTGGCAAAAACTGATTTGATTTGATCACCTGAGTGGCAACATTTTTAAATTCATTGTATACTGTATAGATACGATCGTATTTTTTAGTTACAAAACCATTCATGGTATACTCAGCGGCCTTTTTAACGACTTCAAAACTCAGATTAGAAAATAAGCTCATGTAATCGCCATTCACTTTGTATCCTTTTTTGGAAAAATATTCGTATCCTTTTTTTCCAATACAAAGTAATTCGACATTCCCTTTTGCTTGTTGAGCATCGTATCGGGTAGTAATCAAATTCACTACCGCTTTAATAACATTGGTATTAAAAGCACCTGCAAGTCCCCTATCAGAGGTTATGACTACTATTAAAACCGTTTTCACTTCGCGTTCTTCCGAATATGGGTTTTCCGTAGAAGAATCCAAGGAGGCTGATACGTTTGTTAAAATATCCGTGAGTTTCTCAGAATACGGTCTTATTTTAATGATGTTATCTTGGGCTCTGCGCAACTTGGCTGCCGCTACCATTTTCATGGCTTTGGTAATCTGCTGCGTTGAGTTTACGGATGTAATCCTCGCTCGTACCTCTTTTAGACTTGGCATATTTCTTTATTATATAAATCAGGGCTAACAAACGCCCGAATAATTCAACATTTCTATTTTACTTTGCAAATGTTTTTGCAAGATCCAACGCTACAGACTTTAATGTTCCCGTAATGTTGTCATCTAATTTACCAGCTTTTAATCCTTCTAAAACAGCTTTGGATTGTGTTCTCAAAAGCGTTAAAAATTCCTTTTCAAAATTTTTAACTTCGTTTACCGGAACAGCATCAATGAACCCGTTTGTAGAAACATAAATCATCGCAACTTGCTCTTCCACAGGAACCGGAGAATACTGAGCTTGTTTTAACATTTCAAGATTTCTTCTTCCTCTTTCGATCGTGAGTTTTGTTGAAGCATCAAGGTCAGATCCGAACTTAGAGAAAGCTTCCAATTCACGGAATTGAGCCTGATCCAGTTTCAAGGTTCCTGCCACTTTCTTCATTGATTTAATTTGTGCATTACCGCCAACACGCGATACCGAAATACCAACGTTGATAGCAGGGCGAATTCCAGAGTTGAACAAGTTCGTTTCAAGGAATATTTGACCATCTGTAATCGAAATCACATTCGTTGGAATATAGGCAGAAACGTCACCCGCTTGTGTTTCAATAATTGGAAGCGCAGTCAAAGACCCACCGCCCTTTACTTTATGTTTTAGCGAAACAGGTAAGTCGTTCATTGCAGAAGCAATTGTATCTGACTTATTTATTTTAGCTGCTCTTTCAAGCAAACGGCTATGCAAGTAAAACACATCACCAGGATATGCCTCACGTCCCGGAGGTCTTCTTAAAAGAAGAGAAACTTCTCTATAGGCAACTGCTTGTTTGGAAAGGTCATCATAAACAACCAAAGCAGGACGACCGGTATCACGGAAGTACTCCCCAATTGCAGCACCCGTAAAAGGTGCAAAAAACTGCATAGGAGCGGGATCAGAAGCTGCAGCCGAAACTACTACGGTATAATCCATTGCTTTCCCTTTTTCCAATGCTTGCACTACTTGTGCTACGGTAGAAGCTTTCTGACCTACTGCTACGTAGATACAAAAAACAGGCTCCCCCTTTTCATAAAATTCTCTCTGATTAATAATCGCATCAATGGCAACAGCAGTTTTACCTGTTTGACGATCTCCAATAATTAACTCTCTCTGACCTCTACCAATCGGGATCATTGCATCAATCGCTTTGATACCAGTCTGAAGAGGTTCTGCAACCGGTTGTCTGTATATAACACCAGGTGCTTTACGCTCAATTGGCATCTCAAATAACTCCCCTGTAATAGGACCCTTTCCGTCAATTGGATTACCAAGTGTGTCCAAAACACGTCCAATAACACCTTCTCCAACATTTACATAAGCGATTTGCTTTGTTCTTCTAACGGTATCACCTTCTTTGATTTCGCTATAGTCGCCAAGCATTACAGCTCCCACGTTATCCTCTTCAAGATTCAGCACCATTGCTTTTAATCCGTTTTCAAACTCAAGAAGTTCTCCTGCTTGCGCTTTTGTTAGTCCGTATATACGGGCCACTCCATCCCCTACTTGAAGTACGGTGCCTACTTCTTCTAATTCAGATTCTGTTCTGAAGTTTGATAACTGCTCTCTTAATATCGCAGAAACCTCGTCTGGTCTTACTTCTGACATATTGATTAATATTTAGCTACGTATGAATTATCTTTAAATTTATTTTTTAACCGTTGTAATTTATTCTTTACCGACTCGTCGATTTGAGTATCGCCCACCTTCAGAATAAACCCACCGATTATTTCCTTGTTTATTTTTTCTGTTATTTCTACTTCTTTTCCGAACGAAGAGGAAGCGATGTCTTTTAATTGTTTCCTTAATTCGTCTGTAATAGGGAAAGTAGTTGTCACTTCTCCGGAAAGAATGTTTCTCGACTCCCTGTATTGCACTTGAAACGATTTGGCAGTATCAAACAGATACTCTTCTCTGTTTTTTCGCGAAATAATTTCAAACAACGCAATCGTAAGCGGGTTTACTTTTCCTTCAAATAATTTCTTCAGAATCGTCAACTTCTTTGAGTGCATTATAATAGGACTTCTAAGAGTATTTACGAAGGCATGATTTTCTTCGCATACTTTAGCGAACAACACCATATCATGTAGCACATAATCCAACACATTTTGTTCTTGCGCTAAAAGAAGTAATGATTTTGCGTACCTGGAAGCTACTCTTGATTCCTGCATCTCTTTGTTTTAGTTATTTATCAAAAGAAAAATTGTTACTCTCCTTTTGTATTAGTTTAATTTTGCCTCTCTTATGTATTCGTTTACCAAAGCTCTCTGAGATTCATCATTGGAGAGATTCCTTTTCAATAGTTTCTCGGCAATTTGCAACGAAAGATTAGCAGCCGTATTTCTTACTTCTGCCAATGCCGCATTTTTCTCTGTTTCGATCAATGCTTTCGCATTGTGCACAATTCTCTCTGCTTCCTCAGTAGCTTTGTCTTTTGCTTCTGCAACAATAATATTCGCTGTAGTTTGCGCCTCTTTCATTATCTTTTCGCGCTCAAGTCTTGCTTGCTGAATCAATTTTTCATTATCCGCTTGCAATTTTTTCATTTCTTCTTTTGCCTTTTCAGCGGCACCAAGAGCGTCTTCAATTACATGCTCCCTTTCTTCCAACGCTTTTACGATAGGCTTCCAGGCATACTTCCCAAGAATAAACAAAACGGTAAGGAATATCAGCGTTTGCCAAAATAACAATCCTAACTCAGGGGTTACTAGATTCATGATATTTTATAAATTATTGATTATTTGTTTTTTTGCTTAACTCAAAAGTAAGTAAACTTCCGTATCTACGCCTAATGCGAGAAATACAGAAGTTTACTATGGATTTATTTTGCGTAGATAAGTAGACAAACTACAACTCCGAATAATGCAACACCTTCAACGAAGGCCGCCGCAATAAGCATTGCAGTTTGAATTTTACCTGATTCCTGTGGCTGACGTGCAATTGCTTCTACTGCGCTACCACCAATTTTTCCGATACCGACACCTGCGCCTAATGCTGCAAGACCTGCACCTACACCTGCTCCCAAAAGAGCTAGTCCGTTAAGACTTTCCTGAAGTAATACTGACATAATCAATTTAATTTATAGTTAAACAAAATTTTAATTCTTCTTCCGAGTTAATCAAGCTTTTTCCTATTGTTTAATGACCATGATCGTGGTCATGTGCGTGATGTTCTTCAATAGCAGAACCAATATACATAGCGGAAAGCAATGTAAAGATATATGCCTGAAGAATGGCTACAAATAACTCCATAAAACTCATAAATAGCCCAAAAATAATTGTGACAGGAGCCATGCTTAGGCTATTAAATATAAATATGAGACCAATAAAACTCAAAATAATAATGTGCCCCGCTGTAATATTAGCAAAAAGACGAATCATGAGTGAAAATGGTTTTGTGAAAATTCCAACGACTTCTATCGGGAGCAAAATGACCCTTAAAGGAAGTGGAACACCTGGTGTCCAAAAAATATGTTTCCAGTAGTTTTTGTTTGCACTCAAATTCGTGAGAAGGAATGTAATAACCGCCAACACCATCGTCACTGCAATATTTCCTGTAAGATTGGCACCACCCGGTATAAGACCTAGTAAATTATTGAACCAAATAAAGAAAAATACGGTAAGCAAATACGGAAGGTACTTTTTGTATTTCTTTTCCCCAAGAATAGGTTTTGCCACTTCATCAATAATATACGCAATTATTGGCTCGAAGAAAGATTGAATTCCCTTAGGCGCCGATAGAGGATGTTTTTTATACCTTAACGCAATGGAGATAAATATGACTGTTAACAATGAGAAGCTCAGTAATAATGAAGCTACATTTTTAGTAATTGAAATATCGTAAATAGTTGCATGCTCTTTTGTACTATGGATTTTATCGTTATGTATGATATAATCTCCATAACTGCCATGGTGCATATTGGGATGTCCATGCTCGTCTACAAAATTGGCAGATGAAAAAAAATCAATCCCCTTTTCAGGGTTGTAGATAATAACAGGAAGATATAAAGTAATATGCGAGTGACCAATTGTAACAAAATGCCATTCATGAGAATCACCGATATGATGCATAATCATCTCTCCGGCATTAAATGCTTTTTTTTCAATTTCTACTGTTTCTTCAGAACCATAGGAAAAAGGTACTACTAATAATAGTACAAGAATGGTCAGGGTGTATTTTTTAATTGATTGCATCGCTATTCGTCAAATCGGCCCGCAAGTTATGTATAAGAAAATAAATTTCAAACGAAGTATATAATAAATACATTACAATAAAATTACTTATGAATACAACTGTTTGATTTTTAGTATTTAAAATCATTAAAAACAAGAAGGTCGCAGCTAAAAAGAAACGGATGGTCATGGAGGCAAAATAGAAAATGTGAAATTGCTTAGCTGGACGTGACAAACCTATCTGATTAATTATGGTCGCTATGAGAAAAATACAAAAAAAGAAAATCTGTATTTCCCAAATCAAAGGATGTACAAGTGTAATTGATTT
>DATHPH010000391.1:0-2991 GCA_035484095.1 Cytophagaceae bacterium
CCTAACGGATTACCCAACAGAAATAAAAGCCTTTTACATGAAGCAAAGTGAGGATGGTAAAACGGTAAGAGCTATGGACGTTTTATTCCCGGGTATTGGTGAAATTATCGGAGGATCACAGCGAGAAGACAATCTGGAGAAATTAATAAAACGTGCTTCTGAAGTAGGTATTCAGGAAAAAGATATCTGGTGGTATTTAGAAACCAGAAAATACGGCAATGCTCCTCACGCAGGATTTGGTCTTGGTTTCGAAAGACTTATTTTATTTGTAACGGGTATGGGAAATATACGTGATGTGATTCCTTTTCCCAGAGCTCCTAAAAATGCGGAGTTTTAAGCATTCGATTCCATATACAAGAAACAAAAATCTTTAAAGAAACTATTCGGGTCGGATGGTTTCTTTCGGTTTGTTTTCTTTTTTCGGGTCGTAAATGTAAACTTCTTCTTTGACGATGCGTTCAGCATTTTCCCTTCTTGCCATTTGTGTTACCTTTTTTATGAGTCTAGTCTGATTCCCACTCATATCGTACTCTTTGATTGTCCAATAAGTGTCCGTATAATACCAAAATATTTTTCGCTTGTACTCACTCACTGATTTTATCACACCATTCTTATAATATTCAATGTTCTTTCCCTTTTTATACTCTTTATCTCTTTTTTCTTTATCGAAACTTTGTGAAAAGGTAAAATGTGTTCCTAAAATAAAAAATACCAAAAGCAACCCTTTAAAATAATTCAAAGTCTTTATCCTGCTTTCCCCACCAAAATATATTTGACAATAATGCATCCAACTCTGTTTATTCCTCTAAAATAAGCTATTTTCTCTTATCTAAAAAATTATGGTTTGGATAACAGAAGCAATACTTCCGGAAAAATATGTTCTACCCATCTTGCATACATTTTGGAGGAAGGATGAAGTAGATCCGTACATATCAAACTTTTGTCTTCTTTAGCTTCACGGGAAATGGGCGTAATGTCAAAATACCGGACTCCAACCTTTAATGTAATTTCTCGATTGACATTGTTAAACAAATCGATCTTACCCGAGATAGCGTGTTCGTTCGCTTTACCAAAGGGCGTGACACCATAATCCGGAATGGATACAACAAATACCTTGTCTTTTCTCCCCTTTGCCAAAACAATGGCGGTTTCTAATAAATCCTGAAACTGAATTTTGTATTCTTCTAAACTTTTGCCTTGGTATTGATTGTTGACACCAATAAGCAATGATACCATATCAAAGGTATCTTTCAACGCCGCTTTAAGGATGGCATTTTTAAGATCGTCTGTTCGCCAACCGGTTCTGGCTATAGTCGTAATACTTTTCACGCTTATCCCGCTTTTTCTTATTTTATTTACCAATTGATTTGGATAAGAATTGGCAGACACCTCGCATTCTGCAATGGTATATGAATCTCCCAATGCAAGATAGGAAATACCTTCTTTATCAATGGAATTTATAAAAATCTCCGATGCATCCGATTTCATAGAAATTGTTTGCCCATATTCTGAAAAAACAACCATCGAACATAGAGGCACAATCGTAAATAAATAGAGTTTAACAGACATAACCAAATTTATACCTGATATACGCAACGGGTAAGCCTCCGGATTTTAAAAATTGAATTCCCCCTCTACTAATTTATTGAATTGTGAAATTAATTGAATTTATTTGTATACCACAATTTAACCAAACACATGAAAACATATAGCAATCCACAGCGACGGTATTTGATCATAGCACTTATTGTAATGCTTGGATTTGCGCTCGTTTATATGTCCTGGATGATTTTCAACGGCATTATGGGTGCTGTCATTTTTTACACCATTTTTCGTTCCTCGCATATTTATTTGACCGAAAAAAAAGGGCTAAATACAAGTATTTCTTCGCTCCTAATTATAGTATTGTCTTTTTTGCTCTTAATTCTTCCTGTAATTGCTTTCGTTTGGATGGTCTATACCAAAATTACCTATTATGAAACCAATCCGGAGCAAATAGGCATCCTGAAAGAAAAATTCTGGCCTATGATCAAAAAATACATCAGCAATAAAAAGAATGTAGACGATCTTGTGAACAGCCTTCAATCAAAAACACTTTCTGTTTTCTCCAACTTTTTAAACAGTGTAACAGATTTAATTCTTCAAATTACAGTTATGTATTTTTTGCTTTATTTCATGCTTAAAGAACATAGAAAAATAGAAGGTATCATTATGAAATTTTTACCTCTGAAAAAATACCATACGCTTCGCTTAGGCACTGAACTTACCAACATTACCTATTCCAACTTATTGGGACAGGGTTTTATTAGTTTTATTCAAGGATTATTAATGGCGTTGGGCTTTCTTATTTTTGGTCTAAGCGATCCATTGTTTTGGGGTGTAATTTGTTTTTTCCTCTCTTTTATACCACTTGTAGGAGCCTCTGTAGTGTTCGTTCCGGCCGGTATTCTACAAATCTACTCCGGCGACACATTTGGCGGAATTGGAGTTATGCTTTGGGGATTTATAATAGTTACCAGCATCGATAATGTAATACGGTTTTATCTGTCAAAAAAAATAGGGGATGTACATCCTGTTATCACCATTATTGGTGTTATTATCGGCATACCCGCATTTGGTATACTTGGTCTTGTATTTGGACCATTGTTAATCTCCTATTTTATATTGCTCGTGAAAATCTGGGAAGAAGATAATTTAGCTTGATGTTTTCGATCCCTCTGGGCGATTGAAAAAAATAAATGAACACTATCCCTGGTCAAAACTGAAAAATTTTCAGCTAAATATTTCTTTTTTGTCTTTCAAAAAATACAAATTCGTTAAGATACTGCCGTGAAAAAAATAATCCTTACTTATAAGGAAATTATAGATTTCATGATTGGAAGGATTTGAAGGATTGAAATCGTCTGCTTCTACTATAATGAGCGTAGGCACAAACAAGGTAAAATCCAGGGATTGCAAAACTTTCAAATCATTTCCTTCTGCATCCACTGA
>DATHPH010000392.1:0-4308 GCA_035484095.1 Cytophagaceae bacterium
CCAAAGTCAAATTATTCAACCGCATAAATAGCCGTATGTGTACAAAAATAATTTAATATATTGATTTATAGATATTTAAAATAATTTGTTTATAAACCTGTTGAAAAAAACGAAAAGATTCATTCTCATATCAACCCCAATGAGTGTAAATTTATGATCCATTATATAAAAAATCTGAGTCGAGATGCAATTAAGTAAACTAGAAATCAAAGGTTTCAAAAGTTTTGGTGATAAAGTAGTCGTTCATTTTGACGAAGGTATCACTGGAATCGTTGGGCCAAACGGATGTGGAAAATCAAATGTAGTAGATGCGATCCGTTGGGTTTTAGGTGAGCAAAAAACCAGGGCACTTCGATCAGATAAAATGGAAAATGTGATTTTCAACGGTACTAAAAACCGTAAACCAATGCAAATGGCTGAAGTATCACTTACTTTTAATAATACCAAAAATTTACTTCCTACCGAATATTCCCATGTTACGATTACCCGAAGATATTATCGTTCTGGTGAAAGCGAATATCTGTTGAACGGTATTACTTGCCGTTTAAAAGACATTACTGACCTTTTTTTGGATACCGGAATTGGCTCCGACAGTTATGCCATCATCGAATTGAAAATGGTGGACGATATTCTAAACGATAAAGACAATTCCAGGAGAAATTTATTTGAAGAAGCAGCTGGAATTTCCAAATTCAAAATCAGAAAAAAACAAAGTCTGAAAAAGCTGGAAGAAACCGATAAAGACTTAGAGCGTGTGGACGATTTGTTGTTTGAAATAAACAAAAATCTAAAGAGTCTGGAAAAGCAAGCGAAACAAACGGAAAAATATTTTCAAATAAAAGAAGAATATAAACTGGCAAGTATTGATTTAGCGAAAGTAAGTCTAAGAGATCAGAAAGATAGCCACTTAAGCCTTCAAAAAAGAATTGAAACTACCAACGACAGCAGAACAGCACTGAATGCTCAAATTGCGGAACAGGAAAGTAGCGCAGAAAAACAAAAAGCTGAAATTATAAATGCTGAAAAGACATTGTCTAGCAGACAAAAAACATTGAACGAGCATGTAAACAAAATCAGAAATTTTGAGAGCGATAAAAAAATAAAAAATGAACGGTTGAAATATTTGAACGATCGTTATGGTTCTTTGCAGGAACAAATAGAACAAGATAAATCAAGCAACGAACGAGCAGAGTTTAGTATTCAAAGCTTGGAAAAAGAAAAGGAAGAAGCACAGGTTATATTTGAAGGAAATAATATAAAACTTAACGGTTTTAAAACTGAGTTTGAAGAACAAAAACAAAAATGTGCTACGATTCAAGAGCAAGCGAACGTATTGAACAACGAATACAAACGTAAGCAAGAAGAAGCCTATCAACTAAGTAAATCACTGGACATTCTTACGATTCAGATTTCTACTCTTAAACAAGAGATGGAAAAAACAGCTACGGATACCAGCACGCATAACGCCAGCCTTCAGGAATTTGATAAAAAAATAAGAGAGATTACAGCTTTCATAGATTCAAAAACAGCCGAACTGGAATCTGTGACTAAACAAGAAGAAGAGCTGCAGGCACGAATTCTTTCCCTTGAAAAAGAAATTGAACAAATAAAGGAGAAGAAAACACAAACGAACCGTACACTTGATCAGAAACAAAATGAATTTAATCTGACCAAGTCCATGGTAGATAATTTGGAAGGTTTTCCGGAAGCTATTAAATTTCTGAAGAAAAACGCCAGCTGGGGCAAAGAATTCCCACTACTTTCCGACTTACTTACCTGCGATGAGAAATATAGACTATCTATAGAAAATTACCTTGAGCCTTTTATGAACTACTATGTAGTGGAAACAGAAGCTCAAGCTGTACAAGCCGTAAATATTCTGAATAATTCTTCCAAAGGAAAAGCCAACTTCTTTGTAATTTCGAAATTTGTTAATTTCGTCACTTCTCCTTTAAAACAACATCCAAATACCATTCCAGCTATTAGCATTGTAGAATTTGATCCTATGTACAAGGGACTCATTCAATACATGCTTGACGAAGTATACATTCTTACGAGCAACCAAGACGAAATGCCGGCCGACCCGAATGCCGTTTTCATTTCCCAAAATGGTAAAATCACGAAACGAAAATATAGCATTCACGGAGGTTCGGTAGGACTGTTTGAAGGTAAAAGAATAGGCCGCGCCAGAAATCTTGAAAAACTTGAAAACGAAATTAAAGACCTCACACTTGAATTAGATGGAATAAAAGGAAGCCTGGATATCAAAGTAAGTGAGTTTACACGACTAAAAGAAAATACTTTTAAATCCAGAATTGAAACGTTGCGTCGTGAGATTGATATGGAGAACCGTGAGTTGGTTGCTTTTAAAACAAAACAAGAGCAATACGAATCCATGCTTTCCAACAACAGTCTTAAAAAAGATGAAATTTTTGATAGAATTCAAAGTCTGGAAGAAGCTTTGGAAGATGGAAAACCAAAAGCCGAAGAAACCAAAATTGATCTCAAAGATCTGGAAGAAAGGTTAAGTCTTCTGAACGAAGAATTAGTAGATGAAAATAATATTTTAAGCAGTAAATCTGCTGCGTATAATCAGGAAAATATTCTCTTCCACCAACAACAGAGTAAAATAAACAGCCTTGAGCAGGAAATTAGTTACAAGCGTTCTTCTTTTCAAAACAGTAAAGAAAGAATTGATAAAAATTTCTCTGAGTCTAAAAGCATTGAAGATGAAATCAGTCATTTGAGTGAGAAAAATGATGTACATGAAGATGAACTTTTGGAACTATACAAAGAACGGGAGTCTATTGAACAAGGGGTAAACGAAACGGAAAAGGAATATTATGCTATAAGAGCCAGCATTGATGAATTTGAAAAAACGATTCGCGATGTGCGTAAACAAAGAGAAGAATGTGATGCTTTGCTTTTAGAGCTTCAAACTCGTCTCAATGAAAATAAATTGGGAATGAGTTCTGTAAAAGAAAGATTGTCCGTAGAATTTAACATCAATATTGACGATGTACTTACGGAAGACACGGAAGGAGAACTTCCTTCTGAGCATGAACTTCGTGAGCGTGTAGAAAAAATTAAAAACTCCCTTGAAAAAATAGGACCAATTAATCCTATGGCAATGGAAGCATACCAGGAAATACAGGAACGTCATATATTTATTTCCACGCAAAAAGAAGATCTGTCCAAGGCGAAAGAATCGCTACTTCTTACGATAGGTGAAATAGACGAAGTTGCTAAAACAACTTTCATGGATTGTTTTGGTCAAATAAAGGAAAATTTCTCTAAAGTTTTCCGATCGTTGTTCACCGAAGAAGATTCCTGTAGTCTTGATCTTTCTGATCCTAACAATCCGCTGGAATCAAGCATTGAAATTATAGCACGTCCGAAAGGAAAAAGACCACTTACCATCAATCAACTTTCAGGAGGTGAAAAAACGCTGACCGCAATTTCATTGCTATTTGCCATTTACCTGATAAAACCGGCACCATTCTGTATCTTTGATGAAGTTGATGCACCTCTTGATGATGCAAACATTGATAAATTCAACAACATTATCCGAAAATTTGCAAACGAGTCACAATTTATAATCGTAACGCATAACAAACGGACAATGTCTAGCACTGATGTCATCTACGGCATCACAATGATTGAACAAGGGGTATCAAGATTAGTACCAGTAGATTTACGAAGCTTACAGGAAAATTAGTTTCTACATTCATAAGATAGATTTTAAAAACAAGAGTTTAAGGGAATGTTGTTGGATTCTCCGGCAATCTTCTTCCATACCATAGATGATTTAAAGCATTTAAAATGCTGTTTTATATATAAAGACAATATTATATTATCAATCTATTTTTATTTATCAAGGTTTAGCCGATTAAATAGCCTATCTTTAGAGGATATAAGATAATTTATGTCATTTATAGATACTATTTTGGCTCCACCTTCTTATGGATGGCAGGATGCCAAAGGAGCTTTAATCAAACCTTCAGGAAAACAACTTTTCAAAGAATTTCTTTCCAGAATCAATATCATTAAATCAAAGAAAAATTGGTTGGCTTTGTTAGGGTGGGTATGGGTATTCTGTTTGCTTCCTTTCTTTTTGTTATTTATTTTCAAATACTTTACCTGGTGGTTGTTATTGGCTGGTTTTACATACAGCATGATTGGAATGGGTTCCCATGGAACTGTTTGGTACCATCGATACAGTACGCACCACGCTTTTGTTTTCCGCAATTCCTTTTGGAGATTCATCACCCGGCACTTGGTAATTAAAGTAGTTCCGGAAGAAGTATA
>DATHPH010000393.1:0-20905 GCA_035484095.1 Cytophagaceae bacterium
AGAATTAAAACAAAATTATCGCTGGGTCTTGGATTTCTGTTTTCAGTTTTGCTATTGCTTGGTGGGCTTGGTACCTACTATATTCATAGACTTTCCAACGATGCTAAAAAGATCACAGAAGATAATTATGAAAGTTTGGTATATGCCAAAAATATAATGAAGGCCTTGGACGAAATGGAAGTTGATAAAAAAGCGGCCATTGTCAAATTTGAAAACAATTTGAAAGAGCAGGAAAGAAACATCACGGAGGAAGGCGAAAAGGAAATAACGGCAGAGCTTAGAGATGATTTTCAAGCACTTTCTAAAGACTCTTTATCAGAAGCCAAAAAAATTCTAATCAGGCAAAAGCTTTATCAGATTACTGAAATAAATTTACAAGCAATAGTCCGGAAAAATTCTGCGGCCGGGAAATCGGCAAGCGATGCGGTTTTATACATGAGCTTAATTGGTGCTGCTACTATTCTTATTACTTTTTCATTCATTGTAAATTTTCCAGGGTACATAGCAAATCCTATCCGAGAACTTACAGAAAGTATCAAAGAAATTTCAAAGAGAAATTATTCTCAGCGGTTGCATTTTAAATCCAACGATGAATTTGGAGAATTAGCGACCGCTTTTAATAAAATGGCAAAAAAATTGGATGAGTATGAAAACAGTAATGTAGCCCAACTTATTTTTCAGAAAAAAAGAATTGAAGCGATTATTAACAGGATGCACGATCCCATTGTCGGGTTGGATGAAAATAATAATATTCTTTTTATGAATAGTGAAGCAAGTAACATTCTGGGGATTTCGGAAAATGAAGTAGTAGGGAAATATGCGCCCGACATCGCATTGCACAATGACTTGTTTCGGGTACTCCTAAATGAAACAGATAGTTTAAAACCATTAAAGATATTTGCAGAAAATAAAGAGTCTTACTTTACGAAAGAAATGCTTCAGCTATTTTCCGATCAAACCTTGATAGGGAAGGTCGTAGTGTTGAAGAATGTCACTCAGTTCAAAGAATTGGATGCGGCCAAAACAAATTTCATTGCTACGATTTCACATGAATTAAAAACACCGATCGCTTCTATAAAAATGGGGCTTAAACTACTGGAAGACGATCGTGTGGGAGCACTTAATAGCGAGCAGAAAAAACTTATTGAGAATATTAAGGAAGATAGTCAGCGGTTGTTAAAAATAACCGGGGAGCTTCTTGATTTAACGCAGGTGGAAACGGGTAATATTCAATTGCATTATAATCCTACCCTGCCAAAAGAAGTAGTCGATTATGCATTGCAGGCGATGAAATTCCAAGCGGAGCAAAAAGGAATAAATATCGTTACCGAGGTAGAAGATAATTTGCCGAAACTTTCTATTGATCTTGAAAAAACGGCCTGGGTAATGGTCAACTTCATCTCCAATGCGATTCGTTATTCTTCTGAAAAAGGGGAAATTAAAATTGAAGTGAAAAAAGATTCAAACAATGTCACCTTTACTGTAAAAGATTATGGGAAAGGGATTGACGAAAAATATTTAAGTAAGATATTCGATAAATTTTTTAAGATTCCGAATGGAGGTTCTTCCTCCGGGACAGGTCTTGGATTGGCCATTTCAAAAGATTTCATCGAATCGCAGCAAGGCCGGATATGGGTGGAAAGTGAACTTGGAAAGGGGAGCGAATTTAAATTTAGTATTCCTATCACTTTTGCAGTATAAATATTGATAATTTAAATGATGGAAATCTTCAAGCCTATTTTTAGTTGGAAAAATACCATTTTACAAAGAAATATTTCCTTCCTGATTTAAAAAGCTACTACTTTTTTCTCCGGTAATTGCAACATAAAGAAATTAAGAACTTTCCGGTACCTCTTGTTCGTTAATCTAATTTTTTGTTAAATTCGAGTCATAATGTAAGAACAGGAGTAATGTTCCTTTTCTTCCTCTAACTTTTTAAATAAAAAATTAAAACATTTACTTCTTATGTTTAAAAAACAATTAATATCCTTAAGCGTGATCAGCGCATCACTTTTAGTAGTAGCGTGCAACAATGCCGGTAAAGAAATTTCCGGTGTCAAAGATAGCAGTGCTGCGAAGGTTGATACAGTGGCTGCCATGCCAGCAGTTAGTGTGGAACAAATATGGGCTACCGATACAATATTAAAAACACCTGAAGCTGTTTTATTCGATAAAGAAAGAAATGTCATTTATGTGTCGAATATAAATGGGATGCCTACCGAAAAGGATAAGAATGGATTTATTTCCAAACTTTCTGCAGATGGTAAAATAGAAACCTTAGAATGGGTAAAAGGATTGGATGCACCAAAAGGATTGGGTATTTATAAAAACAAACTCTACGTAACCGATATTTCAAAAATTGTAGAGATTGATATTGACAAAGGGAAAATTATAAAAACTTATCCTGTTGCCGGTGCTAAATTCTTGAACGACATTACAGTGGATTCTGCAGGTGTGGTTTACTTTACGGATTACGAAGCAAATAAAATTCACACACTTACAAATGGAAAGCTTGCGGTGCTGGCAGACACTGGATTTACAAAACCAAATGGTTTGTTTTCAGAAAAAGACCGTTTGATGTTAGCCGATGGGGATGATTTTAAATCAATCGATCTTAAGACGAAAGCAGTCACTAAAATTGCCTCGGGTATAGGTGCGGGAGACGGTGTTGCTTACTTTGGAAAGCCTGGTCACTATGTAGTATCCGACTGGAATGGTACCGTCTATCTTATTGAGCCGGATGGGAAAAAGAATGTCGTAATTGATACAAAAGCAGACAAAATAAGTTCTGCCGATATTGATTTTATTACAGAAAGCAGAACATTATTGGTACCTACTTTTTTTAATAACCGAGTAGTTGCGTACAAAGTGACGCACAATGCGGCTAATTAATAGGACAAACGACATTAAACTATAGTTTAAAATCCCGTAAGGAAAAATCTTTGCGGGATTTTCTTATGTTTGTTCTACAAATAAGCGATTAAATATGAAACAGTCTACATTTCTACTTTTCCTTTTTTTGATGGCGTGCGGTGGGCCAAGAATGCCTAAAGACCAATACGACGAGGTGTATAAGACAGATGGAGATGGGTATCCAGAATATTTATTGCTAAAGAAAACCAGCGACTCTACCTATACATATTTGTTTTTCCCGGAAGATTTTAAAATGATCTGCGAAGCTCAATTAAAAGGAGTTGCCCTTAATCAATTTTTTAAACGTGGTCCCGACATCGAAGTGCAGCAAGACGGAAGCGGTGTTTCCACGTATCGATATACAGGTGATAACTACAAATGTTCGTTGGTTATTAAGACAGGTTATGCCGGTCGTGTAAAAGTACACAGTCACTGCAACGGTGGGAATAATTGCCCGGAAGATGTTGAATATGTACTGCAAAAATAGAAATAAGGTTTTTGGGCAATCCTGAAACGGACTCCTGGGGCCTGCGAAAGGATAGTTTCCCTGGTACTTGATTATCTAATATTCTAAAAAGACAGAAGGATTTTGATCCACTTGGTTTTATAAGCACCTCTTTTTATTCCCGCTATTTCAAAAATCTGTTTATTTGCTTATTTTTTATGTAATTTGTGAGGTCACAGAAATGGAACATCGACGATTCATATACGGTTACGATTTGGATTGTACGTGAATTTCGATTGGGTCAGAAAGATTGAATAATTTATATCTTTTAAAAAGTTATGTTGAGAATAGTATATGCTGCCATACTAATGGTAATTTCTTTGGAAGTTTATTCCTGTAAACAGAAAACTGAAACAAGCGCTAAAGCAGAAGTTTTTTGTATGAACGACACGTTATGGAAAGTAACTCATTTGGATACGGCTCGCCTATCTCCCATGGTCAACCAAATCAAACTGACGGGTAAGGTTTCCTTTGATGAAAACAAACTCGTGAAAGTTTATCCTTTTGCAAGCGGGATTGTGAATGAGGTAAAAGTGGAGCGCGGTGATTTTGTACAGAAAGGCCAGATATTGGCTATTATCCGAAGCAGTGAAATCGTAGATTTTGAAAATGATTTGTCGGCGGCTTCTGCCAATCTTTCTTCTGCAAAAAAAAACAAGGAGACCAACGAGGACATGTACCAAAGTGGATTGCTTTCTCAGCGGGATCTTATTCAGAGTGAAAACGATTACAAGATAGCACAAGCAGAATATGAACGTGCAAAAGAAGTGTTGGAAATATATGGAAGCACGAATGTGAAATTTTTATATACCGTTAAATCTCCCATTACTGGTTTTGTGATCGAGAAAAATATTGCCCAGAACTCGCAGTTTCGGGATGATTCGGACGATGATTTGTTTACTATAGCGGATATTCAGAAAGTATGGGTGATGGCGAATGTATATGAAACAGAGGTAGACAAAATAAAGCTAGGGTATGAAGCGGATGTGAAATTTGTGGCTTATCAGGATAAATTATTTAAAGGTAAAGTAGATAAAATATTCCATGTGATGGATGCCGATTCGAAAGTGCAAAATGTTCGTATTGTTTTAGATAATATAAATTTTTTGTTGCGCCCGGAAATGCAAGCTTCTATCAGTATCAAACATCCTGATTTGAAAAAAGAAATTGTCGTTGCGGAAGATGCTGTTATTTTTGATAAGAGTAGGTATTATGTATTGAAGTACGGTGGGAATTGTGCTATAAAGATACAAGAAGTAGAAGTGCTTGATTATATAGACTCAAAAGTATATATCAAAAAGGGATTAGCGGAAAGCGATGTGGTATTACGTGGATATGTAAATCCTATTTATTCCGGATTGAATTATTAATTTCTTATGAACAAATTTCTTCGATCATTCGTCACACTCGGCCTTGCGAACAGGTTCTTTATCGTATTAGGTGCCATAGCCCTTATGGCCTGGGGGATATACAGTTTCATGGCGACTCCAATTATAGCTTTCCCGGATCTTACGAACACCCGTGTTATTGTTATTTCGCAATGGGAAGGAAGAAGTGCTTCCGAGATCGAACGTTTCGTAACCATTCCGATTGAAAAAGAATTGAGCTCCTGTCCCAAAAGGCTTGTAGTGCGATCGATTTCTCTCTTTGGCTTATCGGTAGTCTATGTTATTTTTGAGGACGGGGTAGCGGATATAGAAGCACGTCAATATGTGATGAGTCAGTTGATGGATGTTGACCTGCCGGACGGTGTCGATTCAGGAATGGAACCTACCTATGGTCCTACCGATGAAATATTCCGATATACGTTACATTCAGATACCCGTTCGCCACGTGAACTAAAAACGATACAGGATTGGGTAATTGATCGCCAGCTTCGAACCATTCCTGGTATTTCAGACATCGTAAGTTTTGGAGGAGAAGTAAAAACATTTGAGATCAGTGTTGATCCTGCTTTGCTCAACAAATACGATCTTACCTCCGTAGATGTTTTCAACGCACTAAGTAAAAGCAATGTAAATGTGGGTGGAGGTGTCATTGTAAAAAGCAATCAGGCCTACGTCGTGCGTGGGCTAGGGTTATTAAATAGTATTAAAGACATTGAAAAGATTATTATTGATAATAACAATGGTACTCCTGTTATGATGAAAAACGTAGGAAGTGTGGTGGAATCGCACTTGCCGAGTTTGGGGTATGTAGGGCGCGATAGTATAAAGAATACAGTAGAAGGACTCATTGTAATGCGCAGAGGAATGGATCCTACTCCGATTCTTAACAACATTAGAGCAAAAGTAAATGAGTTAAATGAATATATTCTTCCTCAGGATGTGTCCATCGTAACTTTTTACGACAGGCAAAATCTGATGGACTATACCGTTGAAACGATTACGCACAACGTACGTGAAGGAATCTTGCTGGTTTGTCTGATTATTTTTCTTTTCCTGGGCGACTGGAGACCTACCCTGATTGCCTCCATTACCATTCCGTTTGCCTTATTGTTTTCTTTTACTTGTTTGCATCTCGCCGGAATGTCAGCCAATTTACTGTCTCTTGGTGCTATTGACTTCGGGATTATTGTGGATGGCACGGTTGTAATGGTGGAAGGGCTTTATATCATATTAGATCAGCGGGCAAAAAAATTGGGAATGGAGCGATTTAATAAATCGTTTAAATTTGGATTAATCCGAAAAGAGGCCGGCAGGCTTTCCAAGTCTGTTTTTTTTGCTGCCGTCATCATTATCACCGCGTTGCTTCCCATCTTCACCTTTCAACGGGTAGAAGGGAAAATGTTTTCTCCTTTGGCCTATACCCTCGGATGCGCTTTGTTAGGAGCCCTTATATGTTCATTGGTATTGGTACCTATTCTGGTAAGTTTTCTGATGAATAAAAATGTAGTGGAAAAACATACGTTTCTAAGCGAAGGCATTCATAAGATACATTTCCGGACGCTCTCCTGGTGTTCTAAACACAGGACAATCATGTATTCAATGGCTCTTGGTGTGTTGTGCCTGGCAGTGTTTCTGGGTAGCAGACTTGGTACAGAATTTTTACCCCATCTGAACGAAGGCTCTATATATGTAAGAGCTTCTATGCCTTTAAGCACTTCGCTCGAACAGTCTATTGATATTACCAACAGACTGCGTGCCAATATGTGTGCCTATCCTGAGGTGAGAAGAGTGCTTTCGCAAACCGGTCGCCCAGACGACGGTACCGATGCTACAGGCTTTTTTAACATAGAATTTCATATAGAACTTTATCCGCAGAACGATTGGAAACGGAAGATCAGCAAAAATGAGTTGATTGCTGAGATGCAAAACCAGTTCAGTTTATACAAAGGAATTAGTTTCAATTTCTCGCAACCAATTATGGATAACGTGGAAGAAGCCGTTTCTGGGGTGAAAGGATCCATGGCAGTGAAAATATTCGGATACGATACCGATAAATTAGCAAAACATGCCGATCAGGTTTATGGAATTCTTAAAACAGTCAAGGGGGTGGAAGATTTAGGTATTATATCACTCACAGGCCAACCGGAGATGAAAATTACCCTGAATCAGGATAAGATGGCCTTGTATGGTGTTACCACGCAGGATGCACAATCTGTTATTGAAATGGCTGTGGGCGGGAAAACGGCAACCTACATGTATGAAGACGATCGCAAATTCGATGTACGGGTTCGCTATCAATCCGGTTTTAGAGACGATGAACAGGACATAGGCAATCTATTTGTGCCTACCATTAACAACGGGAAAGTGCCGCTAAGGTTAATTGCAGATATTCATAAAGAAAATGGATTGGTATTTCTTTACAGAGAAGACAACAAACGTTTTATTGGTGTAAAATTTTCTGTGCGTGGCCGTGATCTTGGAAGTACTGTGGCAGAAGCAAGAGAAAAAATTCACAAAGCCATTAAATTAGACAAAGGCGAAAAAATAGACTTCAACGGCGAGTTTGAAAATCAGGAAAGAGCTATGGCACACTTGGTGCAGGTCGTTCCGATTAGCCTGGTATTGATCTTCTTTTTCCTTTACCTGGCCTTTGGCAACATACTGGATGCCGGTCTGATATTCCTGAATGTACCATTTGGATTGACAGGAGGCTTGTTGTGTCTGCATCTTACGGGAACTAACTTTGGGATCTCAGCGGGCATTGGTTTTATTTGTTTGTTTGGGGTAAGTGTACAGGCAGGAGTTATTCTTATTTCTATCTTCAAATACAACCTTCAGGATGGTATGAAATTAAGAGAAGCCGTATTTGAAGGAACATTGCGTCGGGTCAGACCTGTATTTATGACAGCAACAATGGCGATTATCGGATTGATGCCGGCGGCACTTTCTAACGGAATTGGGTCAGAAACGCAGAAACCACTTGCGCTGGTAGTAATCGGTGGTCTGTTTACCGATATGATTTTATCCGTACATATTTTTCCATTACTTGTGGAATATGTATATAAGAAGTTTAGAAAAATTGAATAACTAAGTTTTAGAAATTCTTCCGGACAAGAAACAATTGCGCATAGTTCAAATGAACGAACCAATAACCACCCTTAATAAATACGAAGCAAGGTTAAATAAATAATGGAGGTTGTCTTCGGCCAGGTTTGTGTTGGGTGTATTGGATTTCCATTCCGCAAAGGGTATACAATTTATTTAAAATCAGTAAATTGAGGCATTTATTTTTTACCAATATTAATTGTAAATTTGCACTCTTTAATTGAAAATCACCGTGAGTAAAAAGTATCAGGAATACAAAGGATTGGATTTGCCGGGAGTAGGCAAATCAGTACTAGAGTATTGGGAAAAGAATGCCATTTTCGAACAATCCATCACTACCCGTGAAGGAAAAGAATCGTTTACTTTTTATGAAGGTCCTCCGTCGGCCAATGGCACGCCTGGTATTCATCATGTGATGGCCCGTACGGTGAAAGATATCTTTTGCCGGTATAAAACACTTAAAGGATTTCAGGTAAAACGTAAAGGAGGCTGGGATACGCATGGATTGCCTGTTGAATTGCAGGTAGAGAAAGAATTAGGCATCACGAAAGAAGATATCGGAAAGAAAATTTCGGTAGAAGAATACAATCAAAAATGCCGCGAAACAGTCATGCGTTTCAAATCAGAATGGGACGATCTGACTGTGAAAATGGGCTACTGGGTAGACCTTGACAACCCGTACATTACGTTTGAAAATAACTACATCGAGTCTTGCTGGTATTTGCTGAAAGAGCTTTATAAAAAGAATTTATTATACAAAGGCTATACTATACAGCCCTACTCACCTGCAGCGGGTACAGGACTTAGTTCGCACGAACTGAACCAACCAGGTACATACCGGGATGTGCGGGATACTACGGTGGTGGCGCAGTTTGAAGTAAAAAGAACAACTGAGTCCGAGTGGTTATTTCAAGAGAATTATGGAAAACTCTTTATACTTGCTTGGACTACTACTCCCTGGACACTATCTTCTAATTCTGCATTAGCTGTAGGGGAAAAGATTACGTACGTCAAAATCAGAACATTTAATGCATATACCTTTGAAGAATGTACTGTAATTTTAGCTAAAGATCTTGTTAATAAATATTTCATTACTCCTAAACAAAACCTTCCTATTATTTCTGGCAAACAGGACATAGAAAAAATATTAAAAGACGAAAAAGCTCCTGGTAAGAATATTTTAATTGCTGTCTTGGATGAATTCAGCGGAAGTAAAATAATCGGGATAGAATATGAGCAACTCTTAAAATATAAAGAAGTAGATTCTCCAAAGAACGCCTTCCGCGTTATTCCCGGAGATTTCGTAAGTACAGAAGATGGTACTGGTATCGTACACATCGCCCCTACATTTGGTGCCGATGACTATCGGGTCGCTAAACTAGCAGGAGTTCCTGCCATCATGGTCAAAGACGAAGGAGGTAACGAAGTTCCTTTGGTAGACAAACGCGGCCGTTTTGTAAAAGAAGTAATGGATAAGGATTTTGGTTTTGGCGGTGAATATGTCAAAGAAGACTATCTGAACGATACAGAAAAAGCGGCAGAACTTGCGAAGCAACAACAAACGCTTATTAGCAAAGGCATCGTTTCTAAACTGGATAAATATATGAGTGTAGACGAACGTATCGCACTTAAATTGAAATTAGAAAACAAAGCATTCAAAGTAGAAAAGTACGAACACACCTATCCGCACTGCTGGAGAACAGATAAACCAATTTTGTATTACCCGCTCGACTCTTGGTTTATAAAAACTACAGCAAAAAAAGAAAGGCTTGCGGAATTAAATAAAACCATCAATTGGAAACCTGCTTCTACCGGAACGGGTCGTTTTGGAAACTGGTTGGAGAACCTGGTTGACTGGAATCTTTCCCGCTCCCGCTATTGGGGAACACCTTTGCCTATATGGAGAACAGAAGACGGCACAGAAGAAAAATGTATTGGTTCGCAGGAAGAATTGAAAAATGAAATTGAAAAGGCAAATAAGACCTTGGATAATTCAAAATTCAAAACGCAGAATTCGAAATTGGAAGACTTACATCGTCCTTACGTAGATAATATTGTCCTGGTCTCTGACTCTGGAAAACCTATGTTTCGCGAGACAGACTTGATCGACGTATGGTTCGACTCCGGTGCTATGCCTTATGCACAATGGCATTATCCGTTTGAGAACAAAGAAATTTTCAGGAAAAGTTATCCGGCAGATTTTATTTCTGAAGGGGTAGACCAGACAAGAGGATGGTTCTTTACACTACATGCCATAGCGGGGATGCTGTTTGACAGTGTCGCGTTTAAAAATGTAGTATCAACCGGTTTGGTGCTCGATAAGAACGGTGAAAAAATGTCGAAACGAAAAGGAAATGTTATCAATCCTTTTGACACTCTGGATAAATACGGTCCGGATGCTACACGTTGGTATATGATTAGCAATGCTCCTCCCTGGGACAATCTTAAATTTAACCTGGATGGTGTGACCGAAGTGCAGCGGAGATTCTTTGGCACACTTTACAATACCTATGCCTTCTTCGCCCTTTATGCGAACCTTGATAATTTCTGTTTTGCAGAAGCAGAAGTCCCTTTGCGTAAACGCACAGAAAGCGATCGTTGGGTTATTTCAAAATTAAACTCGCTGATAAAATTGGTAGACGAATCGTATGCCGATTATGAACCTACGAAGGCCGCTCGTGCCATCGAAGATTTTGTTTGCGACGACTTGAGCAACTGGTATGTGCGTTTGAATCGGAAACGTTTTTGGAAAGGAGAATACAACGAAGATAAGATTGCTGCGTATCAAACGCTTTATAGCTGTCTTGAGACAGTAGCGAAACTATCTTCTCCAATTGCACCTTTCCTAACAGAACAATTATTTCTCGATTTAAACAGTACAAGTGGAAAAGAAAAAGTAGCTTCCATTCATTTGTCCGATTTTCCTAAAGTAGATACATCGGTGATCGATTCTGATTTGGAAGAGAAAATGAATCTTGCACAGAAAATTTCTTCGCTAATTCATTCTTTAAGAAAAGCACACAGTATTAAAGTGCGTCAGCCTCTTTCCAAAGTGTTGATTCCTGTGATGAACGAAAAAGTCAGAATCCAGATTCAGGATGTGGAGGATTTGATTCTTTCAGAAGTAAACGTCAAAAAAATAGAATATATTGACGATACCTCTGATGTTCTAGTGAAAAAAATTAAACCCAATTTTAAAAAATTGGGGAAAGAATTTGGTGCAAAGTTGAAAGAAGTAGGCGCAATTATTACTGCTTTTACCAAAGAAGATATTCGTACATTCGAGAAAGATAAAACCTATAAAGTTACCTTGTCCGATGGAACGAATGCGGTACTTACCTTAGAGGACGTTGAGATTTCTTCGGAAGATATTCCGGGATGGTTGGTTGCCAGTGAAGATGGCTTAACCGTAGCCTTGGATATTCATATAGACGAAGAATTGAAGAAAGAAGGAATTGCCCGGGATATGGTAAATCGTGTGCAAAATTTACGGAAGGATATGGGGCTGGATGTAATGGACAAAATAAAAATTACGGTCCAGAAAAAGAATGAATTGATTGATGCAGCGTTGACGGCAAATAAAGAATATATTTGCAGCGAAACGCAAGCCCTTAGCCTAACGCTGGCAGAGGTCATTCAGGATGGAAAAACAGTAGAAATGGATGAGTTTGAATTGTTATTAAACATAGTAGTAAGTTAGTAATGGGAAATGCCTGAGATTGCAGGATACCTAAAGACAATTCTATTAATCAAGAATACACAAAAATGAAATATACAAAATATTATTTTCTCACGATCGGCATCATTCTGGTAGATCAACTTATTAAACTAACTGTTTTTAAAACCTTCAATTATGAAGGAGATGAAATAAGAATCTTTGGGGAATGGTTTAAACTCCATTACATTACTAACCCGGGAATGGCCGGAGGTATTGAGTTTGGGGGGAAATACGGTAAAATATTTTTAAGTGTATTTCGATTGTTTGCCATGGTAGGCATTGGCTATTATTTATACATTATGGCCAAAAGAAATATGCATCAAGGATTGCTTTGGTGCGTAGCCGCTATTTTAGGAGGAGCGATGGGCAATGTGGTAGACAGTACCTTTTATGGAAAATTTCTCGGTCTTGTAACGGATTCTGCTCTGACTCCCTGGTTTCATGGCAGAGTGATTGATATGTTCTATGTAGATATATGCGATTGTTATATCCCTGAATGGGTGCCGGGTATGGGCGGAACCTATTATCCCTTATGGCCGATCTTTAATTTTGCGGATGCTTCCATCTTTGTGAGTGTAGCCGTAATTTTAATTTTCCAAAAGAGGTTTTTTGCTGAAAAAAAGGAAGATATAGCGAATCAGGTTAGTTGAACGATAGGCAAAGGCAAATAACAGCAAGTTTTATTTGCTAACTAAATTATATTTTAAAATGCAGTAAATTGCATGAATGCCGTCTTTCCAATTAATTTTTTTACCTTCTCTGTACGTCCTGCCGTAGTAAGAAATACCTACTTCGTAAATTCTAATACCCTGTATTTTTGAAATTTTGGCAGTCACTTCCGGTTCGAAGCCAAATCTTTTTTCCTGTAAAGTCAATGATTTAAGGATGTCTGCACGAAAGAGTTTGTAGCAAACTTCCATGTCTGTTAGATTTAAGTTGGTAAATAAATTGGAAATAAAGGTTAAAAATTTATTTCCCAGGGTGTGCCAGAAAAATAAAATACGATGGGGGTTGCCACTTATAAATCGCGACCCATACACTACGTCCGCAAAACCATCCAACATAGGTTTTAATAAAATGGGATATTCATGAGGGTCGTATTCTAAGTCGGCATCCTGAATAAGGATATAATTTCCGGTGGCAGCAAGGATACCGGTATGAAGGGCAGCGCCTTTACCGAGATTTTTTTTATGGCAGAGATAGAGAATTTTTGAGTCAGGATGGTGCTGCAAATATTTTTCCACTTCCTCATCCGTTGTATCATTCGAGCAATCGTTGATAACGATAATTTCTTTCTCAATATTTTCAAGCTTTACATCTTGAATCGCGGCAAGGAGAAGGGGAAGGGTTTTCCCTTCGTTGTACGTAGGTATCAGGATGGAGAGTTTTTTATTCATACTATTCTCACCATTCACCATATAATATTATTTACATATAGATACGGTACTTTCAGATTTGCAGAAAAGCAAATTAATGAGGGTCAAATGAAAATTTGAATACTCAATAGTTCGCTTATTCAAAATAGTTTTTTATACCAAAACCACCTTTTTTAAGGTATTCATCTTTCTTAAATAATCTCAAATCCGATTGCATCATGTCTTTTACCAAATCCGAAAGAGAATGTTTTGGTGTCCATCCCAGATTTTTCTTTGCTTTAGAAGGGTCGCCAATCAATAAGTCCACCTCTGAAGGACGATAATAACGCTCATCAATGGCAAGAACCGTTTGTCCGATTTTAGCTTTGTATTCGGGATGGGCAACAGATTTCACAACGGCGATTTCTTTTGATCCTTCTCCGGAAAAACCAAGTTCTACGCCGATTTCCGCAAACGCCATTTTGACAAAATCTCTTACGGTGGTGGTAGTACCTGTAGCAATCACATAATCTTCGGGTTTGTCTTGTTGCAGCATTAACCACATTGCTTCCACATAATCTTTTGCATGTCCCCAATCTCTTTTTGCATCCAAATTCCCAAGGTATAACTTGTCCTGAAGACCAAGTCCGATCCTCGCTACAGCCCTTGTGATTTTCCTTGTTACAAATGTTTCACCTCGAACGGGTGATTCGTGGTTGAATAATATTCCATTGCAGGCATACATCCCATACGCTTCACGATAGTTTACCGTAATCCAGAAACCATAAATTTTGGCAGCTCCATAAGGGGATCTTGGGTGGAATGGGGATGATTCATCATACATTCCAGCTTTATTTTTGTTATACTCTAATCCTCCATATAATTCAGAAGTAGAGGCCTGGTAAATTCGGATTTTATTTGTCAGGTTGAGCAGACGTACGGCTTCGAGAATGCGAAGTGTTCCCATCGCATCTACGTTGGCAGTATATTCCGGAGTGTCAAAGCTCACTTTTACATGCGACATAGCTCCGAGATTAAAAATTTCGTCAGGTTGCACTTCCTGAATGATTCTGATAATATTGGTAGAGTCGGTCAGGTCTCCATAATGGAGTTTGAATCGAACATTCTGCTCGTGTTGATCTTCGTAAAGGTGATCTATCCTATCGGTATTAAATAAAGAACTTCTTCTCTTAATACCGTGAACTTCATATCCTTTTTTTAGTAAAAATTCGGCAAGGTAGGCACCGTCCTGACCTGTGATACCAGTTATTAATGCTTTTTTCATCCTTCAAATGTAATTGTTTTTTTTAATTTACTCAAAATTTATTCAGGAAACATACGATTCGTAGGTTCTGATGTGCGCATTCCCCGTTCCACTTATACAGCATGGTTGGGTTGGCGTTATCAAAAATTTGTCGAAGTTGTATTCGTGAATTTTTTGTACATTTGTCGTTAGTCATTTTATGAATATTAAGTATCAGGAAATAGACTATTCAAGTTGATAAAATATAAAAAAATCCTCCCCCTAAAACACTTGATTAAAAAATGAAAAAAGCAATTGTAACCGGTATCACAGGTCAAGACGGTGCTTATTTAGCAAAACTACTTTTAGAAAAAGGATATCAGGTAATCGGGACTACCAGAGCTGCAGTACAAAAGGAAAACATCAATCTGCAATATTTGGGCATAGCCGATAAAGTAATACTGCTCGAAACAGATTTGCTAAATAAAGTGGCTATTATTGAATTGCTGGAAGAATACCAACCAGACGAATTTTACCATCTGGCAGGTCAGAGTTCCGTAGGAGCTTCTTTTAATTACCCGATTGAGACCATGCATTTTAATTCTCTTAGTGTGGTTAATATATTAGAAGCCATTAGAAATTTAAATGCCCCTGTTCGATTTTACCAGGCATCCAGCAGTGAAATGTTTGGAAATATGAAGGAGGAAAATCTTCCGATCAAAGAAACTTTATTATTCCATCCGACCAGCCCTTACGGTATATCGAAAGTTGCCGCTCATTGGACTGCGGTAAATTACAGAGAGGCGTATTCAATTTTCTCTGCATGTGGTATTTTGTTCAATCACGAATCTTGCCTTAGGGGCAAAGACTATGTAACAAAGAAAATAATAATGACCGCGCTTAAAATTTCCAAAGGTGAAGCAACTGAATTGCTGGTAGGAAATACCAATATCTATAGGGACTGGGGCTACGCACCAAAATACATCGAAGCAATGTGGCTGATATTGCAACAGGATGAGCCTTCCGATTATTTGATTTGTTCAGGGGATTATATGAGTTTAAAAGTTTTTATAGAAAAGGTTTTCTCTCAATTAGACCTTGATTATAAAAAATATCTAAAAGTAAATCCATCTTTAAAAAGGAAAAGTGATTTGCCTATCATATACGGTAATAATACAAAAGCCAAGAAACATCTGAATTGGGACTATAATATGTCCATTGACGAGCTTATTACTCAATTGATCGCAGATGAAATCGCCTTTAGTAGTTGGCAAAAAGAACGGCAACTTCAATATTAAGGCTTTGCTTTCATAATTTCAGCCAACCGTTTTTCATAATTTTCTCCAATCGTCTTGAAGCTATGGTATTGCTGAATATAGGCTTTGGCGGCCAGTCCTATTCGTTCGGAGAAGGTTTTATCTTCGTATACTTTTCGCATATAGTAAGCAGCATGTTCTACATCGGGATCCGCCCACTCTGCTCCTTCTTCTACATTCGTAAATTCTGACTTATCTACTTTGATGAGCTTGTATTTTACGAGACATGAATTTTCTTGGTTCATAAAATCCTTGTTGCCGGAATAATCGGTTGCGATCACTACTTTCCCCATTTTCATGGCTTCTGCCATTCCAAGACCAAAACCTTCTGAACGATGAAGCGATACATAAGTATCACAAACACTTATAAGACCCAG
The DNA here is from genome assembly GCA_035484095.1 of Cytophagaceae bacterium. Classification (GTDB taxonomy): domain Bacteria; phylum Bacteroidota; class Bacteroidia; order Cytophagales; family Cytophagaceae; genus JANYCO01. Next base: position 15,921 of record DATHPH010000393.1, read on the forward strand.
TATAGAAGGACGATCCAAGACTTCATCAATAATAATGATTCTTGGGTCAACACTGATTTGCGTTCGTAATTCCTCCACCTTTTTTGAATGTCCCGTATCTGTTTTGAGCCTGTTAATCTTTACGATTAGACAAACCTTATCCGCTTTTTCAATAGGAAAAGATTGATTAAATGCCTTGATAACTGCTTGGGGATTTTTACGTGTCACAAAAGAAGACATATCAAAAGTAAAAAGGTATAAAAAACGGTCTTCCGGCAAATTGAAATGTTTTCTGGTATAACCTATCGGATTTTTAAAATCAACCGGAATAGTCATGTGAAAAACAGGAAGATTGGTTGATTTTTCTATAACCTCTTTGATATATTTAGAAGGAGCCCAGATTTCATTCAGGTATTTATTTTGTTCTTTCCAGTGATGGGGATAAATGGATAATTCCCAATAACCATAACCAATATTATAGTGTTTGTTCAACGCTATGCCTCCATAGCAGGATTTAAAATATGCAATGGTTTGTTCGGCATTATAACAAAAAAGATTTACGAGATAAGGGTTGTTTTTTGTAATGAATTTATTCAACTCGTTATTGGTTGCGGAATGACCACCGGATTTTCCTGAGTTATTGACGCAAAATTTTTCACCCGTTGTATTAATGGCATGGGTTACAAGTCGCATGTGTTCTGCAAGACCAAAGTCACCTTTGACAAATCCTATAAGATTTACACCATCTAATACCTTTTTATTTCTGGCGTTCCAGGTTAAAATAACCCGCAGGATACCTTCAAAGAAATGAATAAGTTCTAAAGCTACCTCTTTTGCAAATTTATATAACGGCCATTTAGTAATATGTTTTTTTGACCTGTAATAAAAATCTCCAGAATTCACCCAACTTGAAATTTGCATATTAAGAACAATATCTATACTTTTTAGTTAGTTGATTAATTTGATAGTAAGTGAATTACAAATATAAGGTTCTAATTCACCTAAAAAAATCTACTGGAACAAAAACAAAACGCCTTATTTTTTTATTTCCTTCAAAATTTCCAACAACCTTTTCTTATGATTTTCGCCTATCACCTTAAAGTTATGATGTTTCTCAATATATTTCTTAGCCTCGTACCCTATTTTTTGAGTAAACTCAGGATTATCGTATACTTTCCTCATGTAATAGGCTGCGTGGTCTTCATCCGGCTCTGCCCACTCCGCTCCCTTTTCTACATAACAGTATTCTTCTTCTACTACTTCTACAAGTCGATAATTTACAGGGCAAGAATTTTCATTGTTCATAAAGTCCACATTGCCGGAATAGTTCGTGGCAATTACTACTTTGCCCATATTCATGGCTTCGGCCATACCCAATCCAAATCCTTCTGATCGGTGAAGTGAAACATACGCATCACAAACATTTATTAAGCCAAGTATAGATGCACGGCTTAAGATTTCATCGATTAGCAATATTCTCGAATCAAATTTTACCTGCGTACGTAACTCACTTACTTTCTGATCATGAATAGGATCACCTTTTATTCTGTTTATTTTTATTATCAAACATACGTTGTCACTTTTTTCAACAGGAAAAGCTTTGACAAAAGCTCTGATAGCGGCTTGTGGATTTTTCCGGGAAGTGAAAGAGGACATGTCAAAGGTAAAAAGGAATAGAAACTTATTTTCCGGTAAATTAAATTGCTTTCTTGTAAATCCAACGGGAATTTCAAAATCAACCGGAATAGGCATGTGATAAACAGGCAGCGTAGTTGATTTTTCTAAAACCTTTTTTATAAACATGGTAGGTGCCCAATATTCATTAAGATATTCATTTTGTTTCGTCCACTCAGAAGGATATTTCGACAACTCCCAATAGCCATAGCCAATATTATAGTGCTTTAGTCTTGCCACAATTCCTTTTGAGGATTCCAAATAGGTAATAGTTTGATCTCCGTTGAAACAAAATACATTTAGTAAATAAGGATTTTTTTTGGTGATAAAATTTTCAACTTGTTTGTTGTTTTGAGAATGCCTGTTGGGTTCACCTGTATTATTTACACAAAACTTAATACCCACTTTATTAATCGCTTGAGCAAATAATCTCAAATGTTCTGCCAAACCAAAATCCCCTTTGGCATATCCAATAACATTAATGCCTGGTTTTACTCGTTTACTTTGGGCCCGCAAAACAACAATCTTATCGGCTAATTTTTGAAAAAAATAAAAGATTTTAGAGGATTCTCTTTTTTTTCTATTAATTAAAAGAAGTTTAATATCATTATACAAATGACGGACTCTCCACCAACCAGGTATTTTCATGCTAAGTAATTAACTTTAATAATCGATCTTTTTATAAATATTATTTTCATTTTATCTATGAAAATATAATGCCACTATATTGATTCAAATTATTCGGCTTTATAATTTGTTATTTAAAATATCTTTAACCCTCTTTCGATAATTTTCGCCAATAACCCTAAAATTATGGAATTTTTGAATATACATTTTAGCAGCAAGGCCTATTTTTTTAGAAAAAGAATGATCATCGTACACTTTTCTTAAATAAGAAGAAGCATGATCTATATCCGGTTCTGCCCAAACAGCCCCTTCGTGTACAAAAAGATATTCATCCTGCTTTACAGGTATAAGGTTAAATTTCACCGGACAAGAATTATGATCGTTCATAAAATCTGTATTCCCCGAATAGTTTGTTGCAATAACAACTTTTCCCATTTTCATAGCCTCTGCCATTCCTAGTCCGAAACCCTCAGACCTGTGTAAGGATACATAAGCGTCGCAAATGCCTATAAGCCCGAGTATCGAAGCACGGTCTAAGATTTCATCAAATACAATAATCCTGGAGTCAAAACAAACCTGGGCTTTGAGTGCTTCGATTTTAATAATATGTTCAGGATTATTTTCTATTTTATGAATTTTTATAATCAAACAAACCTGATCATTTTTATCTACTGGAAAAGCTTGCGTGAAAGCTTTTATTACGGCTTGTGGATTTTTTCTTGCTATGTAAGAAGATAAGTCAAATGTAAATAGAAACAAGAATGGATGTTCTGGCAACTTGAAATGTTTTCTGGAATATCCTACAGGATCGTCAAAATCAACCGGTATAGGCATGTGGTATACCGGAAGAGTACTCGATTTTTTTAGTACTTCTTGGATGAATTTTGAAGGAGCCCAGATCTCATTCAGATAGTTATCTTGTTCTCGCCATGGAATAGGGAATTCTGATAACTCCCAATATCCATACCCAATATTATATTGCTTCCTTAATGCTACTTCTCCTTGAGAAGATTTCAAATATCGTACTGCTTCTGATGCGTTATAGCAAAAAAGATTTATTTTATAAGGTTTATTCTTTGTTATAAATTTGCTAACGCCCTCATTCGTCTGAGCATGCCCACCGGGATCTTCTGAATCATTTACACAAAATTTTATAGAAGTAGTATGAATCGCATGCGTAACAAGTCTAAGGTGTTCCGCCAAGCCAAAATCTCCTTTTGCATATCCAATGATATTGATGCCGGCTTTTACTTTCTTGCGTTTAGCAATATAGTTCTGCCGTTCTATTAAAATCACCCGATAATAACCTCCTGTTTTTTTTATTAAATAACTATATAAATGGTGTACTCTCCACCAGCCGGGAATCTTCATAATTAAGACAAGCCTACTTACAGGCCTAATTTATAAACGTATGATTTTGACTTAACTGGCAAAAATCATTCCAATGACAATTGTTTTGTGTAAAATAAATTACTTATGGAATTTAAGGACACGAATTTTAGTACGGTTCATGCTTTAGCTGAATTGCTCAATATAAGCTTCTCCTACTTCGTTTACATCACCTGTTTTTTCTATTACTCCATTCTTTAACCAAGCAGCTCTGTTGCAGAGTTTTTTTATCTCTTCATGATTATGTGACACATAAATAATGGTAGCACCAGATTCTCTTAATTCATTAATTCGTGCCATGCATTTATTCTGAAATCCCATATCCCCAACCGCTAAGGCCTCGTCCACAACCAATATTTCAGGGTTTGTAGCTACTACCATTGAAAACGCCAAACGTGCCATCATTCCAGAAGAATATCTTTTAACCTGCATATTTACATCTTTGCCTAGTTCAGAAAAATCTACAATTGCGGGCAAGCTCTGTTTGATTTCCTTTTTGCTGAGTCCCATTAAAGTACAACAGAGTTTTATGTTTTCAATGCCCGACATTTCCATTTCAAGCCCTACACCCAGGGCCAATAAAGGCGCTATTCTCCCATTGATAGTCACCGTTCCTTTTTCAGGAGTAATAATGCCTGCAAGGGTGCGGAGCAATGTACTTTTCCCCGACCCATTTTTGCCTAACAGTCCAAAACACTCTCCCTTGTATATCTCTATATTGACACCTTTTAATATTGTCTTTTTTTCAAACATTTTTTGCCCACCAAAAGACATTAGATATTGTTTGATAGAACTCAACCCTTGCTTTTGAATGAGAAAACTCACCTCTAGCCCTTCTGCTTTGATTGCTATTTCCCTCTTTGATGCACTCATCCTTAGTTTAGAAAGTTTAGAAATTAGATATAAATCCTTTTCTCAATTTATTGTACACAAACAGACTAATAGAAAGAAAAGAAAGTGTAATGAGAGAGGTAGTAAGAAAATAATGGGGAATGTCGTGCCACATCTCCGAATTCATTTTTGCAAACTGGCTCTTATATAAAATAGCTCTTATTAATTCCATAAAATGAGCAAATGGGTTTAACGTAAGAAATAAGCCCATCCTTTCCGGTGCAGCATATACAACAGGTGTAGCATAAAACAAAGCAGGGGTGATCGTGGTCCAGAACATTTCTACATCTCTAAAATAGACATTGAAACAGGACAAAACCAAAGCGAACGAAAACGTAAAAATTACAAACAGAATCGTTACCGGAATAATTAATAACGTTACAAATCCAGGTCTGAAACCAAAGTAAAACATAAGTATAAGAAAC
>DATHPH010000394.1:0-2616 GCA_035484095.1 Cytophagaceae bacterium
TTTTAATTTCAGGACTTTTGATTTAAAGATATAAGATTGAACTATTTTAAAAGAGCTTCACCAGAAATTCCGGGAATTATTTGTCAAAGAAATAGAATCAAAGAATTAAAGAGCAGGGATCTGTTTTCCTCTTTTTGTCCATTAAATATTGTAAACTATTGATTATCAATGATAGTGTTCATGTAAAAATTATGAATAATTGTTTTATAATCAAATAATTATTCGGATATTTGCACGCTGTAAAATAAAGTATAGAATTTTAATCAAATAAATGAATTTACGTCCAAATCCCAGGGGTAATAATTTTAGTAGGGGCCCTAGAGTTAAAGATGAGCCTTATAATATCAATGAGAGAATAAGAGCTTCTAAAGTAAGGGTAGTAGGCGATGATATCGAGTCAGAAGTAATGAATTTGGTAGATGCATTGGCTTTAGCCAAGTCTAAAACATTGGACTTGGTTGAAATTTCTCCAAATGCAGAGCCACCTGTTTGTAAAATTGTAGATTATTCTAAATTTAAATACGAGCAGAAAAAGAAGCAGAAAGAACTTAAAGCAAAAACTCATAAAGTTGTTGTAAAAGAAATAAGATTTGGTCCTAATACAGATGACCATGATTTTGAATTTAAGTTAAAGCACGCGATCAACTTCTTAAAAGAAGGAAACAAGGTAAAAGCATACGTGCATTTTGTAGGGCGACAAATCGTTTACAAACAATTAGGAGAATCGTTATTGTTGAGATTTGCCCAAGCGTTGGAGGAATATGCAAAGGTAGAAGATATGCCAAGGCTCGAAGGAAAAAGAATGTATATTTTCTTTTCTCCAAAACCAAAAAAGTAATTAGTAGTAAGTTTTTATAAATTAAAGTAGGATTATGCCAAAAGTAAAAGTAAAATCAGCGGCAAAAAAAAGGTTTAAACTTACAGGTACTGGTAAAATTAAGCGTAAAAATGCTTATAAAAGCCATATCCTGACAAAGAAAGAGACCAAGCAAAAAAGACGTTTAACGCATGCGTCGCTGGTAAGTAGTGCTGACATGGGTAATGTAAAAGCCATGTTGAAAATCTAAAAATCCTTAAAATAAGGTTGAAATAATGTTCAAACCGGGGCTTTGGTTATAAGATTCTAAAGAACGCCAAAGACCGAAAAAAGAGAAAAGTAAAATGCCTAGATCAGTTCCCAAAGTTGCGTCGAGAGCACGCAGAAAGAAACTTCTTAAGAAGACCAGAGGCTATTTTGGTGCAAGAGGTAATGTACACACAGTAGCAAAGAATACATACGAAAAAGGTCTTCAATATGCTTTCAGAGATAGAAAAGCAAAAAAGAGAGAATACCGTTCTCTATGGATTCAAAGAATAAATGCAGGAGCAAGAGAACATGGTCTTTCTTATTCTAAATTTATCGGACTTTTAGCGAAAGCTGAAATTGATATCAATAGAAAAGTATTAGCAGACCTTGCCATGAACGATGCAAAAGCATTTAAGGCAATTGTAGACGCTGTAAAAAAATAAAGAATAATTGTTCGATTATCAACACAATAAAAATCCCGCTCTTAAAGGCGGGATTTTTTATTGCTAAAATTAACCTTCTTAATACTTAAACGTTTTCTATCGAATGCTTCCTGATTTTCCAGATACTTTCAAGACACAAATGCAGACGATTCTTAACAGTGAGTATGAGTTGTTTGAAAAGGCATACCAAAATAAGGCATTCACCAGTATTCGGGTAAACCCCTCTAAACATAGTACCCCTGTTAATTTGTCGCCGGTCCAGTGGTCATCGAATGCATATTACCTGGAGGAAAGACCTTTATTTACTTTAGATCCATTGTTTCATGGAGGTGCTTATTATGTACAAGAAGCCAGCTCCATGTTTTTAGAACAGGCTTTTACGCAACATGTAGACAAAACAGAAAGTTTGAATGTATTGGATCTTTGTGCGGCACCCGGAGGTAAGAGTACACATCTTTTATCGTTGATGAATCATAAAAGCCTTTTGGTTTCCAATGAAGTTATAAAATCAAGGGCATATATTCTGAAAGAAAATATACAAAAATGGGGAAAGGCAAATGTCGTGATTACCCAATCGGATCCGGAACGGTTTTCTTCTTTAAAAGGATTTTTTGATGTGATGGTGATTGACGCTCCTTGTTCGGGAGAAGGGTTGTTTCGTAAAGATGCGGAAGCGATAAAAGAGTGGTCTCCTGAAAATGTAGCATTATGTGAAGCGCGCCAACAACGGATTATAGCAGATGTATGGGACGCATTGAAACCGGGAGGAATTCTTATTTATAGTACGTGTACTTTTAATACAAAAGAAAACGAGGACAACCTTGATTGGGTTATAAAAAACCTGGAAGCGGAAACATTGTCGCTGGAATTAAAGGAGTCCTGGGGAATTAAAGAAGTACACTCTTCCAATCGTGCGATCGGTTATAAATTTTTCCCTCATAAAATAAAAGGAGAAGGTTTTTTTATTGCTGTATTGCGCAAAAAATCAAGCAAAGAAATTTCTACCCATTTCAAAAGAACTAAAAATCCATTTTTAGTTTTATCAAAAGAGACAGAAGTAAAAGTAGAAGATTGGTTGAAAAAAGATACCCCGTTAAGAAAAGTCCT
>DATHPH010000395.1:0-11651 GCA_035484095.1 Cytophagaceae bacterium
TTTTTGGGTGGGACGGTATGGACAACGTGTACTTTGTGTATCTCGGTTCATTCGTATTGTACTTCGAAATTTAAGTCAAATAGAATATATTAATAAAGGCCCTGAATCGGAATCTAATAAAATTTTGCTTCAAGCCTTGACCCATCTGACTTCATCTTATCCGGGATTTATTGAAGAATCGGGGGAAAGCCTTTTAGAAGAACCATTACAAGAGCTACACCAATTGATTTGCAATCCGGAAAACACAGGAAGTATCCTTTCTTCCCTGAATAATTTGCTGAAGGCTATGTATGCGGTACGAAACCGATGGTCATTGGATAATTGGCGGGTGATAGACGAAATTGAAAACATTAAACGGAAACTCAGTTTACTCGAACCGGAAGAGTTAAGGCAAGTATTTTCATTGCTCGATCAGTTGAATATCGGGCTTCTTTCTTTTTTCGGAATGAACAGAGAAAGTATGTACCGAGAAGAAGGTTGGACGCTTTACTGCATGGGAAAAGTGATTGAAAATATATCCTTAGAAATTTCTCAATATCGATCTTTGTTAACTATTAAATACGAAGAAGGGACTCAATTTAAAATTCTGGAAGCTCTGTTGCTTAGCAATCAGAACTTAACCAATTACCGGTCCGTTTACCGTACACATTTTGATCTAATTCCGGTGTTGGATTTATTATTCTTTAACAAACAAAATCCATCCTCGCTTCTATACCAATTGGAAGAACTAATGGAACAGTCCAAACAACTTCCTCAAAAAGATGGAATACACGAGAATATAGAACTCACAAAACAAATATTCGAAGCGTATAGTATCGTAAGACTTGCTTCCATAGAAAAGATGCTTGAAACGGAAGGTGAAACAGATTACCGGGCGGAGTTAGATTTATTTTGTGAAAGACTGAATAAATTAATGTTTTCAATTGCGGCTAAATTAAATGCGGCTTATTTCAGTCATAGCACCTATCAATATCAGGGAGCGAAAGGTGGATTTCAATTTGAAGTTTAACCTAAAGGTGTTTTATAGGGCCGTATTCAGAGGGTAAATTTAATGAATAATAAATGTGGTGGAATTATTTCAAAAAAAGCTTTTGGATAAAAATCTACTGACTGAATATGAAACACAGAGTGAGACTATTTTGCCATTCCGTTTTTCATAAAAACGATCGTTCGGGGAAAATTTCAGCAGTAAAAAAAATAGTATAAGAAGCAATGCCCTTTGCAAAACAACATTAAAATAAAAATCAGAAAAAAGGTACCTTACATTTGTGAAATATAAAATTATTCATACTACGGAATATAGCTATCAGGAATCGGTGAACTTGTGTCATAACCGACTTTGTCTGCAACCGGTTGAAAGACCAAATCAAAAATGTATTTTTTCCGATATTAGAATTACTCCAAAACCGGACGTAGTATCTTTTCGCAAAGATTTTTTTGGTAACAATATTTTGTTTTTTTCCATATACAAAGAACATTCTAGCCTGAAAATTGTCTCTGAAAGTATTGTTTCTATGGAAAATCTCCTGTTTATGAACATGGCGGTTAATTCCTTTTTGCCCTGGAAAGAAGTACAAAGAAAAATATCGGAATTCCCCGAACTGGCAGAAGAAGTAACACAATATACTGTGCCGTCTACCTTTATTCCTTATAGTGACGTTATAAAAAGTTTTGCCAACGATTGTTTCCCCGAAGACGCTACGTTGTGGATGGTCTGTAATGACTTAATGCAAAAAATATATACCACCATCAAATTTACACCTGGGTATACCACGATCAATACACCGGTAGAAACAGTGATAAAAGCAAAAAAGGGAGTCTGCCAGGACATCGCACATTTAATGATCGCTTGTATGCGGAATATGGGCCTCCCTGCACGCTATGTGAGTGGATACATAGAAACAATGGCTCCTCCCGGTAAAGAAAAACTGATAGGTACGGATGCCTCTCATGCTTGGGTATCTGTTTATTTTCCTGAAATAGGATGGGTAGAATTTGATCCTACCAATTGTCTGTTACCTTCCCACCATCATATAGTAATAGGGTATGGGAGAGACTATCAGGATGTTGCACCTATTAAAGGAATTATATTCAGTTCGGGTGAGCAAAAATTAAAAGTGGAGGTAGATGTGCAAAGAATCAATTGATTTAGAAATCCAGTGTTTTTTTAAGCAACGAATACCCACTTTTGCTCACAGGTAATTTTATATTATTTTTAAGTACTACCTGAAAAGATTCTTTTTCATAAGGTTCTATCCGCACAACCTGATGAATGTTCACCATATAGGAACGATGAACACGCACAAAAACATTTCCATCCAAGGCGGATTCATAATGCTTCATCGTTTGTTGTTTTAGAAATTTCCCTTCCGCTGTATACAACATTACATAATCGTCTTGGGCTTCCATATATACGATCGAATCGATTGGAATCACTTGAATCTTTGTGCCGGTCTTTACTACTATTCTTTCTACTTTTTCAGTTATCTGCACATTGGCAATGAGCTCTTTTAATTTTTCAGTTTCTTTTACTCCCATTCTTTTCCGAGTTTTCTCAACAGCCTTATCAAAGCGTTCTCTTGAAAATGGTTTCAAAAGATAATCTGCGGCGTTCATTTCAAAAGCCTTAATGGCATACTCATTGAATGCCGTTGTAAAAATAACCAAAGGAGGATTTTCTAGAAGTTCCAACATTTCAAAACCTGTTAATTTTGGCATTTGTACATCCAAAAAAATAAGATCCGGTTGCAATTCCTGAATGGCTTTCATCCCTTGAAAACCATCCTCACATTCTGCTATCAGTTCAATGGAAGAATATTCCGAAAGGTAATTCTTAATCAACTCCCTGGCCAATTGTTCGTCCTCAATAATAATAGTTTTAATAGTAGTCATCTGCTTTGTGGAATATATAGTTCGACCTCGAAAACAGAACCTTGTATAATAGTATTCAAAAGATCTTTTTGCCCGTACAATAATTGCAATCTTTCCCGGACGTTACGAAGCCCAATCCCTTTTCCTTTTTTCATACTATCTCCTTTTTCGAAATTATTGGAAATATTGATCCGAAGAAAATTATTTTCCTTTGTACACTTCATCGCAATTAATACAGGTTCCCTGCTTTCGTATATACCATGTTTAATGGCATTTTCCAACAAAGGCTGCAGAAGCATATTGGGTACAAAAGTATTTTCACAGCCTACATCAATTTCCTTTTCAAAAATTAATTTGGCACCGAAGCGTACTTTTTCAATTTGCAGATACAATAACGAATTTTCCAACTCTTCAGAAAAAGAAATCAGTTTATTATGATTATGTTCTAAGGCATATCTGAGATAGGAAGAAAGAGTTACTACCATATCCTGTGCTTTCCTGGGATCAGAAAGGGTAAGTGAACTTATAGAATTTAAACTATTAAAAATAAAATGCGGATTGAGCTGCGACCGCAACAACGAAAGTTCTGTTTCTTTAACCAATGTTCGCAGATTAGCTTCCCTTATCAGTTTCTCATGGTAAGAAGAATAATAGATAAATAAATAATAAACTAAAATGATAATGGAATAATATAAAAGTCCGCAAATGGAACGTCCCAAAAAGGAACTCACTGTGAAATCCCGGTAAGCTGTGTCGCCGGTATCAATCAAATACATTAGGTAATTTCCAGTAAGAAGCCAAAGAACCAAAAACACCTTAGCAGCAATGATATGGGCAACTAATACTAACAAAGGTTTTTGCTTTTCAATATTCAGGTAACGTACCGCATACCAAAAATTCAGAGCCAATCCGGCGTAGAGGATATTGTATGTCAAGCTATCTGCTAAAGAGAGAAAAAATGACAGATGTTCGTATACGTACAAAATTCCTGTGTGGGCGGCCGCAATAATTGCCCATACCAGTAGGTAGATACGAAGTGTTTTGGCATTTTTCAGAAAAGGGTTTTTCATAAATTTCTATCAGGGGGAAATCAGTGTTGATTCTCCCTGAATTTAGTATTGTTATACTCTTTTAATTTCCAAACCACCCATTACTACGTTGCCACGAATAATTAATTCTGCCGCCGGATCAACATATCGATCATGTTGTGCATTGCCCTCGTCGTCAATTCCGCCCATTATGGGAATGGCTTCTGAACGTATATTCCATTCGCGTGGCACCGTGAGACTCAGTCCTCCAAAAACAATTTCAACATCGATTACCGGATGCTCTTTGGAAAGGGTGCAATTTGTAAGATCCATCTCAAGTCCTCCACAAATTACGGTAATGTGTCCTCCTTTGAAATCATACGAACTAATTTTTTTGCTGTCTCCACCAAAAATAACAGTGTTTTCTATAAAACCATCCATTGTTTTTTCCAGATTAATGTTCATTTTTTTTTTATAATTAAAGTCAAAATGTTTTTTGCGCTTCTTCATAATTTGAATTCCCAAAAAAATCAAAGCGACAGGCCATAATTGAGTAAACGTAACATTATGAATCCCAAAAGCATCGGGAAGCAGGAAATAAAGACCTGTAGCGATAAGAATCAATGCAGCTGTCCAATTACGAGAGGAAAGAAGAAATAACCCTATCACGACCAATAGCATTTTCCAGGTGAAGAAATAGGCCGGAAGTACGAAAGGCAACAAACCGAAATTTTGCAAAAGCAACAATAGTCCTGCAATAATAAACAGGAGACCACCCCAGAAGGATTTTTTATGGAATATAGGATTCATATTTTTATCTTTTATGTTTATAGAATGATGAGTCAAAGGTAATTGCTCCATCAGAAAGTTGAAATACGAAATCGGTGAATAGGGTGTATTTTATCGGTGAAAAGCTCTTTTGAGAAAGATGAAGTAATCCTATTCATTCACAGCCACTAGGGTTAAATTTTATAAGGCATCTTTGTAATTACAGTAATTACTACTTTCTTTACTTACCATGGTAAGATTTATATGAGAAAAAAATATACCCCATTCCTTATAATCCGGATGTTTTTATGTGGCATAGGAATCGCTCCTTTAATAGCGCAAACAAATTATTCCACCAACGATAGCATTGCCATTTTTTACCCCAAAGACTTCGATGCCATCCAAACGATGCCTTCGTTTGCCATAAACGAGGAGCCTGCTGTTCAATCAGGCATTCCGGCAGGATGGCAGATAAAACCGATTTTTTCCGGAAGTTCTGATAAAACTATCGCCACTGTACAATGTGGTAAAGTTGATTTTTATGGAACAGGAGAGGTAACAGGAACACTTAAACGCAATAATACGAGTATTACCTTATGGAACTCCGATAATTATGGATACGAAAAATACGATGGGAAAAGGTTGTATCAATCTCATCCATGGGTAATGGGGTTAAGACCTAACGGGACGGCGTTTGGGATACTTGCCGATAATACCTGGAAAATGGATATTGACATCACCAATACTTCTGTTGTTTTCACCTCGGATGGTCCTGCTTTTCGTGTACTGGTATTGGAAGCTGCTACTCCACAAAAGTTAATAAAAAAATTAGCCGCCCTTACCGGGAAAATTGAATTACCGCCTCTATGGTCGTTGGGATACCAACAGTGCCGTTATTCCTATATGAATGAAGCAGAAGTAAAATCCATTGCAGACAAGTTCCGGTCTAAACAATTGCCTTGCGATGTACTTTGGATGGACATTGATTATATGGATAAATATAAAATCTTCACTTTTTCTCCCTCTGAATTTTCTAACCCAAAAGGGTTGAATGATTACTTGCATGCACAGAAATTTAAATCCGTTTGGATGATTGATCCTGGTATCAAACAAGAAACAGGTTATTCCATTTATGAAGAGGGCAACAAAGCAGTTGGGACACATTGGGTGCATAACAGCACCGAAGAGCCTTTTGTGGGGGATGTGTGGCCAGGACCATGCGTATTTCCGGATTATACAAGACCTGAAACACGCAAATGGTGGGGCGGATTGTATACCGATTTTATGGCTCAAGGAATCGATGGAGTTTGGAATGACATGAACGAACCTTCTGTTTTTAAAGGAGGAGAAGAAGGTACAATGCCGATGGATGCGAAACATCGTGGCGGCGGTAACTTACCTGCCGGTGCGCACCTCCGGTATCATAATGTTTATGGCCGCCTAATGGTACAGGCTTCCAGAGAAGGGATTTTACATGCCAATCCAACGAAAAGACCTTTTCTGTTATCGCGTTCAAATTTTCTGGGTGGACAAAAATACGCAGCTACCTGGACAGGGGATAATCAATCTACAAAGGAGCACATGAGATTATCCATCCCGATGGTTTTAACAATGGGATTGTCCGGACAACCAATCAGCGGGCCGGATGTAGGTGGGTTTAAAGGGGATTGTCCTTCAACCCTTCTTGCTCACTGGATGGCGTTGGGTGCATTTTATCCTTTCTACAGAAATCATTCTGATAAAGAAACGATACGTCAGGAGCCTTGGGCGTATAATACAGCTACAGAACAATCGTGTCGAATTTCGTTACAAAGACGGTATAGACTTCTTCCGTATCTGTATACTTTGGCACAAGAAGCCTCTACGAATGGAACTCCCATCATGTGTCCAATGTTTTTTGCAGATCCGTTGGATTTGAACTTAAGAGATCAGGAAGAAACATTTTTAGTGGGAGACATTTTAATGATTGTGCCGAAATGGGCCACAGAGGTAAAATATCCCAAAGGTAACTGGAATATTATTTCGTTGGTCGGCGAAAATAGTAAAACCGACAAATTCCAACCGGATGTATTGCTAAAGGGAGGTTCCATCTTACCGCTTGGGCAAATTATACAAAGCACTGTCGACTATACGACTGATTCATTGACTTTGATAATAGCACTCGACTCTAACGAACATGCGAAAGGATATTTATACCATGATTCCGGCGATGGGTTTGACTATAAAAACGGGCAATACAACATCCGGGACTTCACCATTAAACCGATGGGAGTTGATTCGCTTATTTTTACCGTAACAGCCAGAAGCGGGCAATTGCCTTTTACGAATTGCCACTACAGAATTGGGTTGGTAAAGGGAACGGATATTATATATACAAATTGGATAAATGATACGACGATCAAAATTCTGAAGTAGAAAATGCTTTTATGTTATCGTAGAGATCAATGATAAAGAAAATTTATACTTTTGCCGTCGTTGGAGTTTTCTTAACAATGGTTCCTATGCAACCCCGATGAAAGGTTTTTGCTTCCCGACTAAATCTGAAACGATATCGGTTTTTATTTTAGAGGGTGAATCAATTTTTGAGGATCAATTTTATTATTATAGTCTCACAAATAAGCTATTAAATGGGAAAAAATAGCTTTTGAACCAAAAATGAAAAAATAAATTGAAAAATTTCTGTAACGTTTTGCAAAATCGCTGTCATATAGGTGAAAGTTGAAACATAAGAAATTCTGTTTCGATATCGCCCGGATTTTTTCAACCATTTTGGAACCATTTTTTAAATAGATGAAAGAGCTTTCAGTTAAAAGCTCTTTCCAATCTCTTACTAAGGGAAAGACGACCACTTCTTCCCGGTGGTCTTTCCCTTATAATTTTAGGTAGATTATAAGGTTGGTTAATTAAAATATAATCCCATGGTAATAAATACATTGACCATGGAATTTTTAGTAACAGCAATAGGGCCAACATCTTGATTACTACTAGCATAATAAGAGTAGGGCTGGTAAGTAGTATTATACCGGCTGTTGACAACCCCGAAATCAAAATAAACATTATTCAGTTTTACTCCTGCCCCTGCGCTTAATTGTGCGATGTCTCGGTTTACACCATCCACCACTTTGTAAGGATTAGGCAGGTAAGCCAGTCCCGCTCTCAATCTGAAAATATGTAATCTAAGTTCACCGCCGAATTTTAAGTTTAAAATATTTTTGTACGCTTGACTTATTATTTGATTCGTTGGAACCAGGGAGTTGTCGTTTCCTTTTCCGGCTAAACTCGATAATTGATAGGGAACATATTCAAGATCGGCACTTACAAATCCCCTTTTCCCGGCAAAAAAAGAAATACCGGAAGCAAATCGAAGAGGAGTTATATAGCTAAATCTGTAGGTGCTTATAACCGTTGAATTGTATTGGGTCCCAAGAGGAGTTCCACTGCTATTCGTTATGCTTGGATCATACGTAGCTTGCAAGTCTGAATTGTATTGTTGGTTCATGCTATTATAGGTTGGAGTGGTCAACGTACTTCCTATTCGAACAACATCGGAAATCTTATAGATATACCCTAGCTTTAAATTCACACCGGTCCCCCTTATCGTGTTGTAATCATCAAAGATCAAGTTGTTAAAAGCAGGGGCTACCGTTGAGTCCAAAGAAGCTGTTTCAGTATAATACAAGCTCTCTTTAAATTTGATGGTAGTGATTCCTAACGTAGCTCCTATATACAATTTGTCTTTGTAATTCGCCCCGTATGCGATATTCCATTGATTTTGAGAACCACTTGTAGTATAAGTGCCGCTTTTCGCGAACACTTCATTCGATAAATAGTTAGTATATTGGCTACCACCTGAAGTAGTGGGGTCAATTAAATAATCCCAATAAGCCAAGGCAGGTAGACTTGAAATGCCCGAAGTAGTTGGATTCTGAGCATCCAGTTGAGCTTGGGGAGTGCCATTTGCTTGCTGTACAAAGTAATCAGCAATGCTCGTATTTGGATCTATTCCATTAAAACTTATCCTGTTGTGAAAGCTATTTGTTCTGGACATCGTTAAGCTAAAAGTCCCTCCGCGCCAGTCGCTTTTGTCCATGTCGTCTTTTAACCCACAAATAGCAAATCCTAAATTTCCGATACCCAAAGAGCTTATCCCATCTTTCTGTGAATTGCCTAAAAAGGTACTGTTTGTTCCGGTACCTCCAATGACAGGAGTAACTGAAAATTCCGATTTTCTGTACATGCCTAATCCTGCAGGATTTACATAACTCGAACCCATATCGCCACCAAGTGAGGTTCCTGCTCCGCCAATAGCTGCATACCGAGCCGTTCCGCCATTAATTGTTTGTCTGCCAAAAAGAGCTGGATAACCTTCGTATTGAGCCTTTGATACCTTTGTAAATAAAAGAACTACTAGGGTAGTACTAAAAAGTATTTTTTTCATTCGCATTCTTAATTTTATTCTCTATTTATGTTCTATCACCAAATTAATTTTTTTGGTTTTCTAATGTTAAAAAAATTACATAATATCATATCGTTTTGAAATTACCGCATTCGGGGATGAGATCCTCCTCCTGCTCCGCCACCACTATTTCCACCACCGCCACGAAAATCACCACCGCCTGAATTTGCCGGAGGAGAATAGCTGGAACCACCACCATTATTTGCCGGAGGTGTATACGAAGAGCCGCCCACTCTATCTCCGCCTCTGGGCCCTGAATTAGTAGAATTGCCACTATTGTTGTTATAATAATTGCTGTTAGAATTGCCAGGACTCATCGTTCCCGTTGTATTGGCACCATTTGTACGTGGACCATAATTAGGAGAACTCGAATTAGAAGGAGTAGATGTTCCACCATTGTAATAACTGCCGCCGATCGTTCCATTATTATAGCCACCACCGTAGTATGCACCTCCGCCATATCCACCACCATAATAGGGGTTTCCTCCATAAGAGTAAGGATTGTAAAGTGAATTGTATCCATAATAATTATTCCATCCCATTCCAGTAGAATAGCCTAACCCGCTATTATATCCTCCCATGTTATACCCACTGCCATAGTTGGGATAATTACCATTGTAATTGCCGCTATAATTGTTTCCTGAATAGCCGTTTCCGTAATTTTGGTTGTAATTATTATTGTTGTAATTGTTGTTAGGGTTTTGACTGCTGTAATTATAATTGCCATTGTTCCCTTGATTGTTATTATAGTTGTTTCCCTGATAATTGTTATTATTATTGCCATTGCCATTGTTGCGGCCATTCCCTTGTGTATAATCATAATTTTGTGTTTGCGACCCATTATTATTAGTATGAGGTTGCGAAGCTGCCTGCTCACGGGCTTTTTGTTCAGCGTCTTGTCGCGCCTTTATAGCTTTTTGTTTGTCTTTAGAAGAGAAATACATGTCATCTGTTTCTTCTGACTGCGAAAAGACACTGCCGATTTTTCCTAAAAAGATGATTACAAAACAGATGGCAATTAAAATGTTTTTTAAATTTCCCATATTATCAAAGTTAAAACCCTACTTCCTGATAGTAAAGACAAATATACTAACGTATAAGTTTGAATTTTATTAAATATTTTTCAAATCCTTATACTATTTTACCAGTTCAATTATCTTTGCAAATTCTTTTGTATAAAGGTACAAAAGATATACCAATTTTTATTGATTACGAGAAAGCAAAGAAGAAACCATGTGTCGTTCTTTTGAGAAATAAATAGAAGGATGGTTTAAAGCAAAGAATTTAACAAACTGAACATGAGCAAAAACCTTCCAAAAAGAAGTGAAAATTATTCCGAGTGGTACAATGAACTTGTAAAAAGAGCGGATTTGGCTGAAAACTCTGATATACGTGGTTGCATGGTAATTAAACCGTATGGTTATGCTATTTGGGAAAAGATGCAAGCGGTATTGGATAAAAAGTTTAAAGAAACAGGTCATAGTAATGCGTACTTCCCATTGTTTATTCCAAAATCTTATTTGAGTAAAGAAGCGAGTCACGTAGAAGGTTTTGCCAAAGAGTGCGCCGTAGTGACGCACTATCGTTTGAAGGCAAACCCTGATGGAACAGGCGTAATCGTTGATCCGGAGGCAAAATTAGAAGAAGAGTTAATAGTACGACCAACCTCCGAAACAATTATTTGGAGCACTTTTAAGAACTGGGTTCAATCGCACCGGGATCTTCCATTGCTTATCAATCAATGGGCCAACGTAGTGCGGTGGGAAATGCGCACAAGACTTTTTTTGAGAACAGCAGAATTTCTTTGGCAGGAAGGACATACCGCTCATGCCACTATGGAAGAGGCAGTAAAAGAAACCGAAACAATGTTGGGGGTATACGCAGACTTTGCTGAAAAATTTATGGCTATTCCTGTGGTAAAAGGGAGGAAAACGGCCAATGAACGTTTTGCAGGAGCTATCGACACCTATTGCATTGAGGCGTTGATGCAAGATGGGAAAGCATTGCAAGCAGGTACTTCGCATTTTTTGGGACAAAATTTCGCAAAAGCTTTTGAGGTGAAATTTACCGACAAATCAAATAAATTGGAATATGTTTGGGGTACTTCCTGGGGGGTAAGCACCCGCTTAATGGGTGCGCTTATCATGGCGCATTCTGATGACGAAGGGTTGGTTTTACCGCCGATGTTGGCACCCATTCAAGTAGTGATTGTGCCCATATTTAAAGGAGAGGAGCAATTAGAGGCCATTTCAGAAAAAGTGGCTCCTATTAAAAAAGCACTTGAATTAAAAGGGATTTCTGTAAAGTTTGACCACAGCGATAAATATTCTCCGGGTTTCAAATTTGCAGAATATGAATTGAAAGGGGTACCGGTGCGCCTGGCAATGGGAATGCGCGATTATGAAGCGGGAACCATAGAAGTAGCGCGACGTGATACCAGGGAGAAATCATCGCAACAGTTTGAAGGGATTGGGAACTACATCGAAGATTTACTGAAACAGATCCAGGAAAATATATTTAGCAAAGCG
>DATHPH010000396.1:0-4394 GCA_035484095.1 Cytophagaceae bacterium
TTTTAATTCAGTTATTCCTATTTCCTGCATGGAAAATCTTAGTTATTCAGTCGACTCAAAATTTTAATAGCTTTCACTTTTTAATTTGATATTCGGATAATACGCATACAATAATCATTTGTTTTTACCTATTTTGTACTAAGTAGTAATTACGATAGTAAATGTGTAAAATACGTATTTGTAATTATTTTAATCGATGCGCTTTTATAACTCATATTTCTTATCAATTTTTTGATATCCATTTCAAGTAAAAGTTTTAACGGATCAATCAATTGCATTATTCAATAATATTCATTCTTATATCCTTATTTGTTTTGCGTCAATCACAATCATAGATAGACCTATAACGCCGTATATTTTTATGCAATTAAAATCAAATCATTTTTTCGCCACTTCAGATTATAAAATTTCACTATTCAAGCAAATGTCATTACAAAACAAGTAATATTTTTATCTATCTGATATTTTTTATCTGAATTTATAATGACCAAAATAGGACTGCCGAAATCATAATTTAGGCGTAATACACATTATCTTATTTAGGTCATGAAAGTATTCCCAAATAGGATCAGTTTAATTCTTACTTTAAAATAATACTTTAAATCTCAGACTTCACTTCCTATTAATTTCCATTTCACAAATTCAACTGATCTTTAAAAACATTGAAGTAATCTCAACTTCACAAAAACGCTTTCCTTCTTATTTCCTTTTAGAAGCAAGATACGTCTTGCTCTTCTAATTCGTTATTCCTTTACTGTTTTCCTTCCAGAAAATCATGACAGATTTTGGATAAAAAAAGAAATTTACCTCTTACAGGTATCATATATACTTTATTATATCGCTAGATATTACTACAATAAAACAAGGTTTTAGTGTAGTAATTAAATCAACCGATGTTCCTTAAAATTGAATTTTTTTTATACAAAAATTACAATTAGGAAATTTAAACACTTTTTATTATATTTTTTCAATAAAGGATAACATCATAGACATGATATGTTTATTAATTTTTTTGATTATTTTTGACAAACTAAGTTTATTTGGTACTTAACTTAGTTAAATTGCGAAAAACATAAACAAACAACTATGATTCAGGTCAAAAAGATAATTTTTCTTTCTTTTATAACTTTATTTCAATTTTCAAGTTTTAATATTTCCTCTCAGGATTTATCAAAGTCTCTAAAAAAAGGAAACAATTTGTATAAGCAAGAGCATTACCGCAATGCACTACCCTATTATGAGGAAATCTTAAAAGCACAACCCGACAATACAGAAGTGTTGTATAAAGCTGGTGTATGTTATCTCAACAGATACTCCAAAGAAAAGGCTTTAGAATATTTATTAAAAGCTTATGACAAAGACCCTTCGGTGAACAGAGACATCCGTTATTGGATTGGAATTGCATACCACTTAAATTACCAATTTGACAAAGCAAATGAGTTTTATACGAATTATAAAAATACGCTTAGAAAAAAAGATCAAAGAAGTAAAGATCTCACTACACGAATAGAGCAAACGAAAGTAGCAGCAGAGCTTTGTAAAAGTCCATCCAATTTCCTTGTGCAAAATCTTGGAAGTACTATTAACAGCTCATTTTCGGATCATAGTCCTGTTATTTCTGCAGACGGAAAAATGCTCTTTTACACCTCGCGAAGAGAAATCAACAAAAATGAAAAAGAAGAATTTGATGGCGAGCCGTTTGAAGATATTTTTGTCTCCAAAAAAGTAGACAGTCTTAATTGGGGAACACCGGAAGTAGTACACATAAACACTACCGGACATGATGCAAGCTGCCAATTGTACGAGAATGACTCAAAAATGCTTATATACAAATTTCTTAAGGGAGGCGATATTTACCAATGTGAGAAAGAGGGTGACAATAAATGGACTGACCCAAAACCATTTGCCAACATCAATACCAGAAAATTCGAATCTTCCGCATTCATCACAGCCGATGGCAATACAGCTTACTATTCTACAAACCGTTATAAGAAAAACGATGACCTGGATATTTATTACATTACAAAGGGAAGTGATGGGACTTGGAGCAAACTAAAAGAACTTAAAGGTGCTATTAATACCATTCATGATGAAGATGCTCCCTTTCTTACTCCGGATGGCAAAACGATGTTCTTTAGTTCCCGGGGACATAAAAATATGGGAGGTTTTGACATCTTCAAATCTACAATGGATGAAAACGGAGTATGGTCGGAACCGGAAAATTTAGGGTATCCTGTAAACACGCCGGATGATGACGTATATTATTATTTAACATCTAATAATCGTCGTGGATACCTTTCTTCATGTAGAAGTGACGGTTTCGGAGAAAAAGACATTTATGAAATCTCCCCAATTGCTTCCATCAATTTACAAGGGGTAGTATCGGAGGATGTAACCGGCAATAAAATGGATGGACTAACAGTAGTTTTTACTTCTCAAAATAAAACCTACCCTACTTATTCTGCCAATGACCTTTCAAAAGAAGGAGGAAAGTATGGTGTAAAAATACCATCTTACAATACCTATAAAATTGCAGTGTTAAAAGGTTCTGACACTTTAAAAACTGAATTATTCAATGTACCTGTTTGCGATGAAGAAAATAAACTTTTTACAAAAAATATACTATTACCCTATACTCCAAAGGCTGTTGATACCACAAATCAGACAAAAGGATCTCTCATAACGCACAACCATAAATATATATTTAGAAATACGTATTTCCCTGAAAACAAATCTACCCTTTCCGATGAAGATAAACATGAGCTAGATATTGATGCTGAAATATTAAAGAAAAATCCTGATGCTGAGATTACAATAAAAGGATATGATAAATCAAGCAAACAATTAGCTGAAAAAAGAGCTAAATTAATCAATGACTATCTGCAATCTAAAGGAATTGATCCAAGCAGAATCAAATCTGTAACTGGTAACATTTCTAAGAGTAAAAATCTGGATAACAGAAGCGTTGATTTAGATGTAAAACTAAAATCAGGATTGGTAATGAATTTTGATCCGCAATTAATACCTTCTTATACGGTTGGTAGCAGTTACGTTCTACGTAATGTATATTTCGTGACGGCAAAACATGAACTTAAACAAGAAGGAAAATTGGAATTGGATACCTTGAAAAACATTTTAACGGACAATCCTAGCTTAAAAATTGAATTAGCAGGTCATACCGATGATGTAGGAAATGATGAATACAATCAAAAACTATCGGAAGGTCGTGCAAAAGCTGCAATGGAATACTTAATAAAACAAGGTATTGCCGCTAATCGATTAAGCTATAAAGGATATGGAGAAACAATGCCTTATGTTCCAAACGATTCAGAATTCAACAGACAATTGAACAGAAGAACAGAGGTTAAAATTATTTCAAAGTAACAATTATCAATAAATAATCAACTAAACGGGCTAAACAGAAATGTTAGCCCGTTTTTTTATTACCTTTGCCTCTTCCATTTTAAGGGCTATAAATACACATGACAGTAATACCGTACAAAGAATTACAAGAAGGAAAAAAAGAACAGGTAGCCCGCATGTTTAATAACATATCCCATCGATATGACCTTTTAAACAGAGTTTTAAGTTTTGGAATAGACATCTATTGGCGTAAACAGGCAGTTACTATTCTAAAAAAACATCGTCCGGAGAATGTATTGGATGTTGCGACCGGAACCGGCGATTTTGCCATAGCCGCTCTGAAAGCAAATCCGAAAAAAATCATTGGAATTGACATCTCAGAACAAATGCTGGCGGTAGGACGTGAAAAGATCAAAAATCTCAACCTTTCCGATAAAATAGAATTACTTATCGGAGACTCTGAAAATATGGCTTTTCAGGACAATTTTTATGATGCCGTAATCGTTTCCTTTGGAGTACGTAACTTTGAAAATCTGGAAAAAGGGATGAGTGAAATATTCAGAGTTCTAAAACCGGAAGGTCTGCTTATTGTTTTGGAATTTTCAATACCAAAAGGATATTTTTTCAGAAATATTTACAATTTCTATTTCAAAATTATTTTACCTCTTGTAGGAAAAATAATTTCCAAAGATACTGCTGCCTATAAATATTTACCCGATTCTGTAAATGCCTTTCCTTATGGCAAAGCATTTACGGAGATATTAACTAAAACAGGATTTAAAAACACAAAATGCAAAGAGCTCACATTTGGAGTAAGTTCCATTTATACTGGATTAAAATAATATCCTCTTTCTTTATCTTTTTTCTAAGCAATGTAAATACCTATGCACAAGATATGCATTCTCAGGAAAAATTTGAATGGGATGCCAATTTGCCTCATTATGATGATAGATTCCTTCATTATGGTTTCACATTAGGTCTTAATACTACTCGGTTTAGAACTATCCAATCAAAATCTTTTTTTAATGATT
>DATHPH010000397.1:0-14726 GCA_035484095.1 Cytophagaceae bacterium
AATATAACCTTTAGTTTTCAAAATGGTTGAACTATTTGTTACTTTATTCAACTATTTATAAACCAAAATGAGAATACAAGCTAAAATTAATGATTATTCGATTAAACTTTTATCGAATACAAATGTCAAAAGGAAAAGAGCCTTGTTACAAATGAACAAAAGGGTACTTGTTAAACTATTATTTATGCTATTTCCGATTGTTATTTTGATAGTTTCCTGTAAGAAAAGTTCTACCCCTTCGGCAGACGATACTACTCAACAAGTGGCGACAGCATCCGATCAATATATTATAACCATGCAGTCGGATCAGGTAATAAGTGATGCAAATATTATTCTTTCAGGACATCCTACAAGTGGAACAATATCCATAGCCGGTGCTACCATCGATTCTTCCAATTTATCCAACGGCGTTTATATTATAAACTATCATGGGACGGATACAAGAAATATGTGGAACCGTACAGGCGCAGTAACGGTGCAAATTACGGGTGATTGGAATGTACCGGGAAGCGTACTCACACTCGTTTTTAACAACTTTACAGTTACAAGAACCTCTAATGGGAATAGTATTACATTTAATGGCAACAATACCATTACTAATATTTCAGCTGCTACTTATAATTATTGGCATTTACCGGGAGATGGAGTCACTACCATTGAACATAAAGTGCAAGGAACGTTTACAATTGATTTTGGAGGTGGGATCGTAAGACCATGGAACATTGCAAGAACTAGAAAGATAGTAAAAACCAATTCACTTGCCTATCAATTGACCATTTCCCAAGATACCACGGTAAATGGTTACACACGCATAGAATCTTGGGGAACAGATAGAGCAGGAGAATTATTTACCAGTGCCTTAACGAAACCTATTGTTATTAATTCTTCCGTTCCTACCGGACCTTTGTCCGGATATTATCAGTTATTGGGTTTAACGAGTGCCATGACCATTAATTTTGGTGTCGATACTTCCGGAGTAGCGTATAATTTGGGTGCCTACTATAAGTTAGGGGCGCCATATCCTTACGGATATAAACTTAGTTGGGTAAATACATCGGGTGGGGGCAACGATACACCCGTCTATCCTTACTGACGGAGTTAAGTTTGTAGTATTTATGACTGATTTATGAAAGTACTGCTACTTAATTCTTGATGAGGGGCAAATGAAAGAGGGAAGAAAAAGAATTTGTGGATTTCTAACCTCTTAAGAGAGAAGTACTATTGTAAAGAAGTTCTAAGCTAATTAAATACTGCATTATGAGGAAAAGCATTAAAATTTCAGTGGTAATAATTACGTTTAATGAAGAACGAAACATTAAAAGATGCTTGGATTCTGTAAAAGAAATTGCGGATGAAATCATTGTGTTAGATTCTTTTTCAACGGATAATACAGAAAAAATATGCCAAGAATATCAGGTTCAATTTTTTAAACAAACTTGGCTTGGCTATTCGAAACAAAAGAATGTTGCTAATTCATTGGCTCAATACGATTATATTTTATCAATGGATGCAGATGAGTGTCTTTCGGACGAGCTTCTATCTTCCATAAAGAAAATAAAAAACAACCCTGAATACGATGTCTATATTGTAAAACGGCTTACAAATTATTGTGGACAATGGATTCGACATGGAGGTTGGTATCCGGATAGAAAAATAAGAATTTGGAAAAGAGATGCTGCAAAATGGCAGGGTGAAATTCACGAAACCTTAAAATTGGAAAGCGGTCTTTCTTGTTGTACGTTGGAGGGAGATTTATATCATTATAGTTATTATAAAATTGAGGATCATGTAAAAAAAGCCAATCTCTTCACAAATATCATGGCTCTGGAAGCCATAAAAAATGGTAGAATATCTACAATGGTTGATATTTTTTTTAGTCCAGGGTATAAATTTTTTAAAATCTATTTTCTTAAGCTTGGTTTTTTAGATGGATTTGCTGGTTTTCTCATAGCTTCTATATCCGCACAAACAGCATTTTATAAACATATAAAAATAAGAGAAATGAACAGGAAAAGTAAAAAAAATGTAAAAGAAAGTATTATAAAAGCGAAGGAGTGGGAGGTAGCCGCTTAAAAATTAGGCAGCAAAGAATTTTCAACGATCTTATCTGTTTATTATCGTAAAGTAATCAATCTAATAAATAGTATTGTATTAATAATGTAAGCAACTTTTTTCTATTCACGAGTTTGTATTTTGGCTTGCATTTAATGGAATAAAGAGGTTCTTTTTTAAAAATGTTTTTTTTGTATATTGGTCACTTCTAATATCAACATTTTAATTATGAAAAAAATTTCAATCATTGTCCTTGGTGTATTGGCAGCAATAATAGTTGCGATTTATATTTTAGCCACTATTTATAAACCTACAATCGAGAAAAAAGCACTTGCTGAAATTAATAGTAAAACAAATGCCAAAGTGAATTTCAATGATATTAGCTTGGGTATCTTTCACAATTTCCCTAATCCGACGCTTTCCCTTCATGATATATCCATCATAGGCGAAAACGAATTTGCTGGAGATACCTTGGCGGATATAAAAGAATTAGCAGTGGAATTGGGTTTATGGAGTATCATCACGGGGAAAGACATTGATCTTAAAAGCATAGAATTAGACCATCCTAAAATTGATGTAATTGTACTTAAAAATGGTCATGCCAATTATTCTATAATGAAACCGGATACTTCAGCTGCCCAAACAGATACGAGTTCTTCTTCTTTTAATATTGAATTGGATAAGATAAAAATTAATGAAGGGAAAATCACCTACAACGACAAATCGCAAAATATCTTCGTATCTATTGATGGATTAAACCACATAGGCAAGGGTGATTTTATTAAAGAAATATTTGATTTCAGTACAGAAACAAGTATTAAATCTCTTTCAATGGATTATGGAGACATTCAGTATTTTAATAAGAAACAAGTTTCCATCGATTTGATTATGGAAATGAATATGAAAGAAAATAAAATTTCGTTTAAAGAAAATAAAATAAAAATCAACCATTTTCAATTTAGTTTACAAGGTTTCCTGACCATGCTTCCCAAGGGGTATGATATGAATCTTAGCTTTGCTACAGAGGAAGCAGAATTTAAAAACATACTTTCCTTATTGCCGGGAGTAGTGGTAGAAGATTTTAAAGAGATCACTACTTCCGGAGAGCTTACGTTTAGTGGTTTTGTAAAAGGAAAATACCTCGATAGTTCAACAGTCATCCCTACATTTAATCTGGATGTTAAGGTTAAAAATGCAATGTTCAAAATTGACAGCCTACCTAATCCTGTAGAAAATATTCAGCTGGATTTAGTGCTTGAAAACAAGTACGGTATTTTGGACAGCACAATTATTGACTTAAGAACTTTTCACATGGATATGGGGAAACATCCTGTGCATGGAAGAGTAAAAGTAGAAGGAATACGCAACTATAAAATAGATGCCGATATTATTGCGGACATTGATCTTGCAGAACTCGAGGCCATGTATCCTATAAAAGGGATGGACTTAAAGGGGAAACTGGATTTTGAATTGAAAGCAAAAGGTGTATACATTGACAGTATTGTTGCTAAGGGAAAAAATAAAAGCAGCATACCTCAGAAAATTCCTACTTTTCACGTAAACATGAGCTTGGCAAATGGGAGAGTAAAATACGATAGTTTGCCTTCTGCGATCGAAGATATTCAGCTACACTTGTTGGTAGACAATAATACCGGTAATATAGAAAACACGATTGTTGATTTTAAGAGCATCCACATGAATTTGGGCAAAAAGAATCCTATTCATGGCTATCTAAAGGTAGAAGGATATGAAAAATACAAGATAGACGCTGATATTAAAGCAAATCTTGATTTGGCAGATATAGAAAAAATGTATCCTGTGAAAGGTACCATTCTTAAAGGAATGTTTAATCTGGATGTAAAAGCGAATGGCCTCTATGATATCTCTGACAAGAAATTCCCATCGGTAGATGCAAAAATCAATCTGACAAATGGCTACGTGAAATCTGACGATTATCCGGAACCAATTGAAAATATACATTTGATTGCAGAAGCTATGAATAAGACAGGTAATGTAACAGATACCCGATTAAATATTCAAAAACTGACTTACTCTTTAGAAGGTGAACCTTTTGAAATATCTGGTAGCATATCGGATTTAAATACCTATAACTATGATATGAAAATAAAAGGGTTGGTAGATCTCGAAAAGCTAACCAAAATATATCCCGTAGAAGGATTTAAAATAACAGGAATTATTGATTCAGATATAGAAACAAAAGGCAGAATATCAGATTTGGAAGCAGGTCGGTATGGCAATACTGCCACCAGCGGCACAATCGAGATTAAAAATTTGCAAGTCAGTGGAGCCAGTGTTCCTAAACCGATTAGTATAAAGGACGCCTTGTTTACCTTTACACCAACAAAAATCGTTTTAAACAAATTCGTAAGTAAGTTCGGTAAGAGCAATGTGAACATTACAGGAGATTTATTTAACTATATGGCTTTTGTTACAAAAAGCAACGATATGATTAGGGGAGATCTGAATTTGACATGTGATACTCTTGACCTCAACGAGTGGTTGTCGGACAATAAGGCCTCCTCTACTACTCCATCCTCGCAAAGTACCGGAAATATTGGTGTGTGGGAAGTGCCAAGAAATATAGACTTCGTTTTTGACTCTGATTTTACGTTCATTAAGTACGAAGACATGACCATCGCTTCCATGAAAGGAGAAATAAAAATGAAAGATGGAATCATGACACTGCATGAAACCGGATTTAATACGCTGAATGCTTTGTTCAATGTTAGCGGTGATTACAACACTCAAAATATAAAACACCCACTTTTCGACTTTGATATAGAAATAAAAGAACTGGATATACAAAAGGCTTATAAAGAAGTAAAATTCATACGAGACATGATGCCTGCCGCTGCCAATGCTTCGGGTATTTTTTCTGTAACATATACTTTAAAGGGAGAATTGGCGCAGGACATGTCGCCCAAAACAGAAACGTTAATCGGTGGAGGTGAGTTGAGAATTGCGGAGGCAAAAATTGATGGAATGAAAATTTTTGAAGAAATAAGCAAGACTGCTAAGAAAAAGGAAATCGACGACCCTCACTTGAAAGATTTTGTAATGGTAACCGAAATTAAAGACAATAAATTATACGTGAAACCTTTTTCATTAAATGTTTCAGGATTTAATACCGAGATAGAAGGCGTCAATGACATTAGTGGAGTCAGTGGAACCATAAGTTACATTATTAAGGTGGAGTTGCTACCAATTGAAAAACTGAAAGTTCCTTTCCATGTTTCCGGTACCTATAGCAATCCCAAAGTAGCACTGGGTAAAGGACATACGATACCGGAATAATAGTCATGTAGGTCTTTTAAGATACCTCTGTATTTTGGAATGGGATAAAGACAAGCTAAAAACTTGTTTGTATCCCATTTTTTTACGTTACGTATGCCAATAAGAATCTTGGGGACGGATGTTTTTACTAAACTAATTCAGCTTAACTGTATAATAATGGAAGAAATTAATTACATTTTTGAGTATACTTATTAAACCAAATTGAACGTTTACTATCTAATACAGAAAATTCCCCAATGCAAAACATTGATAGCACCAATAATTTGTTTCATTTAGTATCTCGCTCGGGATATGGATTTTCACCTTTGATGTATCAAAAAATGAAAGGAAAATCCAGAAAGGAACTTGTAACAATGATTTTTAAAGAAAGCGAATCGTATACTCCGTTTCAAATTGTTAAGGAACCTTCCGAAAATGAGAAAAGACCCAAAGAAATGAGTGATATGGAAAGGGAGGAGTACAAGAAAAAACAACGTGAAATGCAAAAGGAATCTCGTATTAAAATCGTTGAAATGAATGCACGGTGGTTGAAAAACATGCAAGAAAAGGATTTTGGATTGCGCGAAAAAATGACCCTCTTCTGGCATGGACATTTTGCTTGTCGAATAAACAATGCGTATTTCATGCAACATTATTTTAATACTTTACAGAAATATTCCTTGTCTAATTTTGGTGATTTGCTTCGCGAAATATCGAAGACGCCTGCTATGCTTCAGTTTCTGAATAACCAACAAAACAAAAAGGAACACCCTAATGAAAATTTTTCCAGAGAGGTAATGGAATTATTTACGTTGGGTCGTGGTAATTATACGGAGCAAGATATTAAGGAAGCTGCTCGTGCCTTTACAGGATGGGGATTTGATGCTTCCGGAGTATTTAAATTCAGAGAAAAGCAGCACGATGATGCTCCCAAAACAGTATTGGGAAATACAGGAAATTTTAACGGAGACGATGTGTTGACTATTATATTGAAACAACCCCAAACGGCTGAATTCATAACAGAAAAGGTATATCGTTTTTTTGTAAACGATATACCTGATTCTGACAGAGTAACAAAACTTGCTAATTTATTTAGACGAAACGATTATGATATATCCGTACTGATGAAAGAAATATTTTCTTCTGATTGGTTTTATAGTCAAAATAATAAAGGGGCATTGATAAAGTCTCCAGTAGAGCTATTGGTCAACGTGATGCGCGTAAATCAAGTACATGTTGAAAACGATCAGGTACTAATACAGTTTCAGAAATTGCTGGGACAAAATCTTTTTAATCCGCCTAATGTGGCTGGTTGGCCGGGAGGGAAAAGCTGGATTGATAGTTCCTCGTTGATGTTGCGAATGAGGCTACCGGAAATATTTTATTATGATCAGGAGTTTATGGCACAATCAAAAGTGGATGGCATTGATTTGGATAACGATCCTATGGCTGCACAGAAAAAACAAGAACAAATGAATAAGAACTATCTTACCAAAGCTAATCAGCGTATAAAAGCAACCCTGCATTGGGATTCGTATATAGCCATTTTTGATAAGGTACCAATGGAAGATTTGTTTGATGAAATTGTACAACTCCATATACGAACAAATAAAATAAGTGTCAGCAAAGAAATTGTGGAATCTAAAATTGATACCAGCAATAAAATCGATTACATAAAAGGAGTTACAACATTTGTGATGAGTACTCCCGAATATCAATTAAGTTAATCTTAAATTTTTTTAAAATGGTTACTCGTAGAAAATTTATACAACTATCTTCGCTGGCATCTGCCTCTCTCTTGCTTCCAAACTTTTTATATGCTACAGATAAAAAAAGTCTGATGGAGAAAAGCAAAGAAGGAAAAAAAATTATTATGATTCAACTCAATGGTGGTAACGATGGATTGAATACGATTGTCCCTTTTAGAAATGATGTTTATTATCGTGAAAGAAAAACAATTGGATTAAAGCAGCAAGACCTTCTTACTATTAACGATGATATAGCCTTTCATAAATCTTTGTCGGGCTTTAAAGAATTATATGACAACGGAAATATATGTCTTTTAAATGGTGTAGGATATCCAAATCCTGATCGTTCCCATTTTCGCTCCATGGATATATGGCATTCAGCTAGTAACAGCAACGAAATAGTGACCACCGGATGGATAGGACGTTACTTAGATGCGAATTGTTCTAATGGTGAAAAGGCTTCTTACGCTATAGAGATAGACGACACCTTGAGTCTCGCAATGAAAGGACAAAACGTAAAAGGACTGGCCATGAAAGACCCGCAGCGTTTGTTTAATACCACTACTGATCCTTATTTTACGGCATTGGCTCAGCAGCCTCATGGAACAAACGACAACATCGATTACTTGTTCAAAACCATGACCGAGACTATTCAAAATGCCAAATATATTTACAATCAGTCTAAAATATACAAGACTACGCTTTCTTATCCGGATACAGCGCTCGGGAAAGATCTTAAAATGATTGCAGAGTTGATCGTGTCAGGTATCGATACAAAAATATTTTATGCTTCTCATGGATCGTTTGATACGCATGTAAACCAATTAAATCAACATGCTAAATTGCTTCAGGAATTAGGCGATGCAACCAACATGCTTGTCAAAGATCTTAAAAATAACAATCGTTTTGAAGAAGTTATAATTGTAGTATTTTCCGAGTTTGGTCGTCGTGTGGCACAGAACTCAAGTGGAGGTACAGATCATGGAACTTCCAATAATTTATTTGTTATTGGAAGCGATTTGAAGCAAAAAGGAGTTTATAACCAAATGCCTGATTTAACCGATTTGCAAGAAGGGGATTTAAAACACCAAATTGATTTCAGAGAAGTATATGCTACCTTGTTAAATAATTGGATGGACACCGATGCGGAGAAAATATTGCGGAAGAAATTTTCTAACTTGGGATTTGTATAGAATGAATTAATTTATGAATAGAATTTTATACTTAATTTTTGAAACACAATGGTTATGTTGTAAAGAATTGCTAATTTTATTTTCGGTTGCGTTTATAGCTAAATAAAATAATCAAGATAAATAAAATAATTTCCCCGAAACGTTTATGTCATTTTCTTTCATTAGTGCGTATTATCAAAAAAATACCCTTACCAGTATTCTCATCGTTGCCTTTATTTTCAGAATGGTTGCAGCCATATTTTCTACAGGTTACGGGATGCACGACGATCATTTTCTTACCATCGAAATAGCTCAATCATGGATTGACGGAGAAAATACAAACGAATGGCTTCCCGGTACAAAAAAGAATGTGACCGTTGCGAGCGGACATAGTCTTACCTATCCCTCTATACTTTATACTCTTTTTTGGACCTTTGAGAAGGCAGGAATTAATGACCCTGCTGCTAAGATGTTTGTAATGCGTGTGATACATGGACTTCTATCGTTGTTGGTTATATATTGGGGTTTTGGAATCTTTGAAAAGCTTTATAACAAAAAGGCGGCAGCGTTGGGAGGGTGGCTTTTGGCAATTTTATGGTTTATGCCAATGCTAAGTGTGCGAAATCTCGTGGAAATGGTTTGTATTCCATTTCTAATGTTCAGCATTTGGCTGATTGTATACAATGACAAAAATAAATGGGTGAATTATTTCCTTTCGGGACTTATTATAGGCTTGGCATTTTCAATCCGGTTTCAGGTTATCACTTTTATAGCAGGCTTGGGCCTTGCGCTTCTTATTAAAAATAAGTTTGTGAACGCCTTGTTGTTTGGTATTGGTGCATTGATTGGAATTCTTCTCATTCAAGGAGTAGGTGATATGCTCTTTTGGGGATATCCTTTTGCAGAATTTCAGGGATATATGAAATACAACATTGAAAATGCACATGCCTATCCCAATGGTCCCTGGTACGGATACTCCCTGGTAGTTGCCGGAATGCTTATTCCTCCGGTAAGCTTGTTCATTATTTTCGGATTTTTTAAAGACTGGAAGAAAAACCTTATTATTCTACTTCCGGTTTTAGCATTTTTTATTTTCCATTCTTCGTTTCCAAACAAGCAAGAACGGTTTATCCTTCCCGCTTTTCCATTTATAATTATTGCGGGAGTGGCAGCATGGTCTGAATTTCATGATAAATCAATGTTCTGGATTAAAAATAAAAATCTTTATAAGGGATTTTTAATATTTTTTCTGATTCTTAACACTATTTTATTGTTGGCACTGAGTCTATCTTCTTCCAAAAAAAATCGTGTGGATGCAATGCGCTATCTTGCCAAAGACAGAACCTTAACTTGTTTTGTGGTTGAGAATAGTTTGCACAGTGGGGGAATACAAATGCCTCGGTTTTATTTAAATAAGCAATGGCCCAGACAATATGATTTTGTAGAAAATAATTCCTTAGAAGAATTTAAAACAATGGTGTCAAGTCCTGGCGCTTGTTTTCCGCAATATGTATTGTTTATGGAAGGAAAAAATATAGATCAGCGTGTAGAAAATTTTAAAAAATATTTTCCAAATATTAAATATGAAACTACAATAGAACCTAGCTTTCTTGATAAAGTAATGTATTGGCTTAATCCGGTCAATGCCAATCAAACTACTTTTATATACAAGATTAATCGATAACCTAAACGATTGCCCTTATAGATATTCTTATACATAAGAGCAATCGTTTTTTATAGAACTTTTTTGGTGAAGAATCAATAACTCGTTTCTTCCTCTTCCAATACCAATTTTGACTTCAGCAGTTCAAAATATTTTGAATCTTCGTTAAGGAATAATTCCTCCCCTTCGAGCGAAAAAGTCTTCATAAATTCATCGGATGCTTTTTCGTAATTGCCAAGTTCGAATTCGCATTGCCCAAGTCTTAGGTGCAAAAATGGATTGTCGGCAACGTTTGGAAAATACTTTGCTGCTGTGGATATATTGTCAATCCCAGCCTGATAGTCTTTGTTCAGAAAATTGGTATCACCAATAGCGGCAAGTATCCAGGTTCCGGCCACCCATTCTTCTTTTGGTTCCGGCAGGAGATCATAAGCTTTCCAATAATTTTCCAAAGCCGAAGGATAGTCCCCAAGTTGTGCAAACTCATCCCCTCTGTCGCAGATTTTTTCAATCTCAACATGTATTTTATCTTCTAGTCTTTTCATAGTTTTAATATTTAAATAAAATTAAATAGGACCACTTTTTTGTTTGAATAGATGAATTAAGTACTAAATCAATCGCTATTATAAATTTAATGAAAAAGGATTGTTTCTGAAATTCTG
This sequence comes from Cytophagaceae bacterium, assembly GCA_035484095.1. Lineage (GTDB taxonomy): Bacteria > Bacteroidota > Bacteroidia > Cytophagales > Cytophagaceae > JANYCO01. The sequence goes on from DATHPH010000397.1 coordinate 10,592, forward strand.
AAGTTGTTGGAGCCAGTTCTTTTAGTGGTGTTGCTGTTGGTTCGATTGTACATTTTTAATTTAAAATGGTCGTTTAGCTTTATTTTTTTGTTTAGCACTTTCTAAAAATGATAAAAACGCAATCATTATAAAATTATTATGAAATTATTATTGAAAAATGAAAGAAGAAAATGTGAATAAGTAATCCTTGAAAATCTATTTATACCCGCAATTAAATTTTGTAGTGATCGTCTAAAAGTATATTGAAATCATTTGGTTGATTTTATTTTAAGTAGTGAATATGAAAAGAATTATATTTTGCATCATGCTTCTAGGAAGTGTGGTAGCTTTTACCCCATCCGCTTTTTGTCAGAATGATATGCATCAAGGTTCCGGTGGAGGACACGAACCTGATTACACGAAACTTCAGGCAGACTTAGGGCTTACAAATGATCAGGTGAGTTCTTGGAAGAGTATGGAGGCCCAGTACAAACCAAAGTTTCAGGCAATACGAAGCAATAGTTCCTTGAGTGAAGAAGACCGAAAAGCTCAAATGAAACAACTTCGCTCAGCCAAAGAAGCTGATTTGAAAAAAATATTATCTGCTGATCAATTTTCGAAGTATGAAAGTACACGTCATCAGGGGCATGGTGGCAAATAAAGATAGTAAGAAAGGTAGGTTTGGGTAGTGTTGCATGCGACGGGTAGTGCAACATGTCTGGCGTCGGAGTTGCTTAGGTGCTCCGACGTCTTTTTATTTGGTGACGGTAGGTACACCTAAAATTTTGTCAAAAGCCATTCTCATAATCCATGCCTTTTCGGTGGCATTGTAATCGCCATAGGATTTTTCCAGCGCACTTTCGAGTATTTTCTGCACTTCTTTACATTTTGTTCCATAACGATGAAGAATCTTATATGCAGCACCCTCATAAATTCTGTAACAACCAATATGATTCCCGGTGTTATAAGTAGGAGCTCCTACACTAATAGCTTCGCTAAGGATAATATGAATAGCTTCTGTTTTCTCGCAATCTTTGATTTTTTTTTCTACTTCTAAAGTATGATTAAGTGCCCTTTTGGATATTTTTATTTTCGTGTTAGAGGTGTCGATATCAGTGGCAGCCAATCGATGAAAGGAAGAAAGGGTAATCAGTATAAGAATAAGACGAATCATTTTAGTTGGGATTATGTTATTCATTCACTTAAAAAACATATTACATAATAAACTGCTGCACTTATTTAAGAAACCGATTTGTAATATTCGCAGCATTTGTTTACCATACATTCGTGGTGCTTCGGATTGGAAGGTCTGCAGATTTCTCTTCCCAGAAAAGAGATTGCCATTCCCACTTCTCCCCATTCTTTCTGCGGGATTACTTCCATGATTTGTTTTTCAATTTTTTTAGGATCTGTTCCGCTAGCGATTCCAATACGAGGGGCTACTCTTACAACATGAAGGTCAACAATTACTCCTTCTGCTTTGACACCAGCTTCACGCATAATTACATTAGCGGATTTTCTGCCTATGCCAGGAAGTTTGGTTAGCGCATCCATCGTAAGAGGAATGTTTTTATCTGTTTGAATAGTGCTTGCAAGCTCCAACAACCATTTCGTTTTGTTGCCGAAATTACGCACCTTCCCTATAAAAGGATGTAAGCCTTCCGCATCTGCTTTTGCAAGAGCGGTCATGTCCGGGAAGTTTTTAAAAAATGAAGGCGCAATTTCATTGATATGTTTATCAGAATCCTGTGCCGATAAAATTACCATCACTACCAACTGATAAAGATTTTTATATTCTAAGGGATGTTTTTTCCCTTTGTATGCTGCAAGAAGCGGTTTAAGAGTCTCAGACCAGTTTGTAGTTTTCATAAAGGAATGAATGGGTTTATTTTAGCTTGTTCCTTTCATCCGACCATTAGGATGATTCAATAACATTTCTAAAGTAATATTAAAAGTGTAATAAAGTACAAATGTGACGAGTAATTTTTAAAAAAGTGCAGGTTAAATCTTCCGCAACATAAAAATGTCGGACAAAAAAGTAAAATAGGCAGAAAAATATGTTTTCATCTTACTTCTGTCAATAATTCTCTACAATAGCTGTATAAACCTTTATCCTAAAAACTTTTAAAAAACTCTTACAAATCGTAAATTGAATTGAGAGGTAGTTCCTGAAAAATTTCCCGATTGTTGAGTGGCAACGGGAGTGAAATCAACCCTGATTTGATAAACACCTCTATAGCCCATATCAAATGAAAATTCTGCCATGACAGCGGGTGTTAAATAGACGGAAGAATAATTTATATAATTTCCGGTATAATTAGAGGTGATAATGGTTGTATACCCACAAAAATAACCGCCTCCTCCAACACCAAAACCAAAACGAGATTGAGATTCCCGGGAAGAGCCTGCACCGTATTTTAAGGTAAGAAATGCGGGAACAGTTCCCTGATAGGTGCCATATCCATATCCTATCCCCAGGTTAGGATTGATACCAAAATAAAAATTTTCTTTTAATTTTTTTATTGGAATATTCAAAGAACCCATGATGGTGTAAATAGGTGTCAATTGACTGATCGGAGTTTTGGCTTGAAGTCCAGGATCATAGATACTTCCAATCAATGTACTCAATTGAATGCCTGTCGCTAGTTCAAAAGTAGGTTTTGGAACCGGATTTCCTACAATAATTTGAGAATAACTGAAAATACTTGCTAATAACAGAGACGCAAGGAATATATATTTTTTCATAGTCTAAATAAGCCAATGCAAGCTAATAAAATTAGCTTGCATTTTTGAAGAAATGTTGAAGACGCTTCCAATAACTTATATATTCATAAATTTGAGAACTGAATTGTACAATTGTTACCAGGCTGCTCTATGATTATGAATAGTAGTATTGACACACAGCTACTTTTGATTAGTAATTTATTCGAAATTTCATAAATTTTATTAATAACGAATAGTTTCGGAATCAATAGATTTTAGTTTCTTCAATAGAGCGTGGTCTGAAGTAAATAAGGCACAACCTGTAGTTTGTTTTTCGCCCATTAAATTTAACTTATTTCAGGTGTGCACGAAGCATCCAGGCCATTTTTTCGTGTTCTTGTAGCAAACCTGTTATATAATCGCTTGATCCGAAATCGTGGTATTCATTGGCAAAAGAATTGATATTGCCTCTCAAAAATTCGATAATTGAACAATGGTCTTCCAAAAGTTCTTTTATAAAACCTGCACTGTTGTTGGCACTGTTGGTACTTTCGGTAAGATGTGTGAGACTTAAGAAACTTTTTAACGTAGCGGGTGCATAATGCCCAATCATACGAATACGCTCTGCCACACCGTCAATAATTTCATCTAATTGTTCATAATGTGCTTCGAAGAAGGTATGCATGGAGTGGAAATCCGCTCCTTCGATATTCCAATGAGCATTGCGGGTTTTAGTATACAATACATATTCGTCTGCTAATAACTTTGCCAATTGTACAGAAACGGCCTGACTGCTCGCTTCACTAATTCCGATAGTTGTTTTCATTTTTATTTTTATTGAAAAGGGTTCTATATTTATTTGTGAAGAAAAGTACAATACTTAATTCACTTATTCAAGTAAATAATTATGAAATAAACCGTACCTGATAAGAATGATTCCATTTAAACTGTAATTAAATCATTACTTGTCAAAATATTGCAATTAAATATTATTTCTTTCAATACCTATATTCAAAAATTAATTTCTTTTCTTTGTTAAAATAGTTAATTGCTTTTGCCATATATCAATTCGATTGAAGGATGAAAATCGTTATAAGAATTGCTTTTTTTTTCTCTTTAATTCTGTTTGTAAAGGATTCTTTTGCACAAGATAAGTTCACTAATTTATCTATGAGAAAAGACAGTGGTGTGCTTGCCCGACCACTGGCATTATCATTAGAAGAACTTTTGAATATGCCGATGGTATCTGCTTTGCGTAAAGAAGAGAGTAGCTTCAAATCGCCGCTTACTTCTTATATAATAAAAGCCGAGGAAATTATTCAATCGGGTGCTACTTCTATACCAGAGGCCTTAAAATTATGTCCAGGACTAATTGTTAGAGAAGTTACTCCCGGATCTTACGATGTGTCTATCAGAGGAATTTCTTCCGGTCCTTTACAATATCAAGTAAACA
>DATHPH010000398.1:0-5103 GCA_035484095.1 Cytophagaceae bacterium
TCTGGATGAATTTTGTTTTCGGTTCAATAATAGAATAGGAAAGAAAAATATCTATGAAATTGTCCTCAAAAATATGATCATACATAAACCTGTATATGCTAAAGAACTTATCTACGGAATCTAAAAACCTAATTCTATAAAATAATATACCACATTACGAGGACTAATAAATATGCAAAACGAAAGCAGAAATACAGTTATTGATTCAGCACTAATGATTGAATTTTCAATATCACAAATATTGGGAATGCTTTTAGATATATCAACCGAAGATTCTAAAACATTAAGTAATAAATCTACTTCCTTATCTCTTAAAACAAAAATTGATTTACTAACTGATATAAGAGCATTGGATAGAAAAGAGGCAATTAAGTTTGAAAATTTTTTACAAGTCAGAAATCAGTTCGTACATAATTCGAAAGCAAAAAATTATGAATCTTGTTTCTCTTTTATTGATGGATTGGGTAATAAGTTATTAAAAGATTATCCCCAAAAGGATGAATTAACACAAGAGGAAAAACTTGAAAAAGCATTTGGTAAACTTTTTAATGATATAATTAAATCATTAAAAAAGTTATATGGTTTAACACTTACCAAAAAATTTCAAGATACAGAAGGTTTTAATAACTCAAAAATAATTGAAAGTATGCATGAAGTCTGTAATGGTTTAGAAAATGGTGAACAGATTATAAAGATGATTTATAAAAGATGCGATGACAAATTAAATAATCTTGATAAAGAGTAAACAATCAGGAGATAAATAATTTAAATTATACGTATTTGATTACTTTACTTTTAAATTTTATCAAGGTTAAGAACCCTCTCGCTGGTTCAAGCATCCGCTTGGACCTTTTTTATTTCAGCGTTAGCTGAAGCAACTCTTACGCTGCTGTCATGTATGCCTATCCAACTATGCAAAGTCATATCTTTTTGACTGAACAGAAAAGAGATGAGAGGTTTATTCAACAGGTTTTTTTCAGAAGATGAAGTACATATACAACAATCCTGTTGTTGCAAATGTTGGATCGGATCCTACCTATTACCAGTACAATAGAGCCAATCCAATATCTTCTCCTCAAACGGATGAATATTGATTTTGATACTAGCATCCCGGTGGTTATATTTACGTTAGGCGTGTTACCTATCCGGAGGACTCACAAATGGTTGCCACTCTCGAAGACGAAAGCGGCGGTTAGGATCTCTCTTCTTACTTTCTTTTGAGAAAAAAATACCATTGTTTACAACCATCGCTTAAAAACTAATTTTGTCCACTTGATTTGAAAACATATAAGGTAAAAGCTGATTTAAACCAGACTGTTGTTACATTTTAACTATTCCGGCGGGCTTTGGTTTCAAAAATTAATACCTTTGACATTATTTGATTTTTGCAATAATGAAAAATATAAGCATAAAAGAATTTTATAAAGAAATATTTAGCGAAAGTAATTATCAACTTGATAATTTACTTGAAAGCAGTGAATCAAACGACTTGGGACATTTTAATGTTTTCGATAGCGAAAGGTTTTACCACAACAGCAAGCACAAATCGGAAATGACTTACAACCGAAGGTTGTATTACAAAATCAGTTTGATTAAAGGCAAAAATCTTGTTGAATATGCTGATAAATCTGTACTAATTGAAGAGCAAGGAATTTTATTTGCCACGCCAAAAATTCCTTACCGATACACTCCACAAACAAAGGAGCAGTCAGGATATTTTTGTGTTTTTACCAAAGAATTCTTATCTAAATCAAAAACAGGTTTGTTGATTGACGAATTACCAATTTATCAACCCAGCAGTGATTTTGTCTATCAGTTGAATGGTGAACAGTATCTTGAACTCGAGTTTATTTTCAAGAAAATGGATTCGGAATTATCATCCGACTATGCTTTCAAGTATGACTTACTTCGCAACTATGTTTTAGAGCTTATTCATGCAGGACAAAAGTTAAAACCAATAGAAAGTATAACTAACACCGCCAATGCTTCAAGTAGGATCACCGCATTGTTTATTGAATTGTTGGAAAGGCAGTTTCCAATTGAATACAATGCCCAATCCATTCAACTTAAAGCACCAATTGATTTTGCAAAATCCTTAAGTGTGCATATCAATCATTTGAATAAAGTATTAAAAGAAACGACAAGTAGAAGCACAACCGAAATTATTAATGGAAGAATTGTTGAAGAAGCTAAAATTTTGCTAAAACAAACACAATGGAATGTGTCTGAAATTGCTTTTGCCTTAGGCTTTGACGAGGTTGCACATTTTTCGAACTTCTTTAAAAAGCATACCGGGTTATCCCCTTTGAAGTTCCGAAATTGATTGAATTTTGCAAATAGTAGATTGTTTTTCACAAGCTCTTTATTTGTAAAATGTACGACGTTTGTATTCAACTTAAAAAGTAATAAAATGAAGAAATCAACAATACTAGGAAACAGCACACTTAATATTAACCGTATCGGACTTGGCTGCATGGGTATGTCAGAATTTTATGGTTCTTTTAATGAATCAGAATCTATCAATACTTTGCACAAAGCCATCGATTTAGGAGTTAATTTTTTCGACACAGCCGATATGTATGGCAGTGGAGCAAATGAAAAATTAATTGGAAAAGCTTTTAAAGGCAGATGGCATGAAGTTGTTTTGGCAACTAAATTCGCAGTAATGAGAGGTCCAAATGGTGAATGGCTTGGACTTAATGGGCAACCTGATTATATCAGAAAAGCATGCGACCAAAGTCTTTTAAATTTAGGAACGGATTCCATTGATTTATATTACATGCACCGGCAAGCACCTGATGTTGAAATTGAAGTGATCGTTGGAACGATGGCTGAATTGGTCAAACAGGGAAAAGTAAAATACATTGGTTTGTCAGAAGTAAACGCTGCAACTATACGCAGAGCACATAAGGTACATCCAATTACCGCTATACAAAATGAATACTCTTTATGGAGTCGTGAACCAGAACAAGAAGTTTTTGAAGTTTGTAAAGAACTCGGAATAACTTTCGTTTCGTATAGTCCATTAGGAAGAGGTTTTTTAACCGGACAATATAAGAGCCGAGAAGATTTTGAAGCAGGCGATTTCAGGTTAAATAATCCACGATTTACAGAGGAAGCGATTAAGAAAAACATCAAATTTGTGGAAGTTATAAATCAAATTGCAAAAGATAAAGGGGCAACCAAAGCACAGATAGCACTTGCCTGGATATTGAGCCAAAATGATAAAATTACAGCCATCCCGGGCACAAAAAAAATTCACCGTCTTGAAGAAAATGTAAATGCATACAATGTAGTTTTCGAGCAAGCCGATTTGGAACTTATTGAAAGCTCATTGCCAAAAGAAACGATTGGTAGTCGTTACTAAAATTAAGGTTAAAACTCAGCTTTCATAAAAGGTAGATTATGCCTTACAGAAAATAGGAAGCGAAATATTGACGATAAAATTAAAACAAAAGTTAGAATTAGGTTATCCTTATAAAGTTATAGTAGGACTATCAATTAACCTTTAAACTTATTTTAGGATAAAACATATTTTACGAATTGTTTTTTTTCAATCTTTAATAACCTGCTTCGCAAGACCGCCCAGAGGGCTACAGAATAGGCGGCACAAGCGAGACGCTTGCGCCATCGGGGTATAATTAGAAATTAATAATAATATCGGAAGACATAGCGTAGTATAGATCAGTTCAAATGAAGTTGCAGAACTGTCTATATCTTTTAACCATAAGGATTTTATCAATAAATGAGGTATTATACTAATTCCTAAATTTATTCGGATTAGAGGAAAGTAATATTTTGATTCGTCTTTTTCGTACATTCATAGCAGTGGTTAATACAGTAAACAAATTCAAGCTGTCACCGTTATTAAATGTTTAATAATCTCTTAGCTCGACTATTAATCAAATTTTTATACTCCAACTTCATTTCTTCAGAAAGAAAACTAATGTCAATAAAAGAATAAAATTCAGGTATTAGGTTTTCAAAACGTTCATAAGTTGTTTTTATGGTTTTTGAATTCAGTTTTAGGTTATCAGAAAATCGATCAAAATCCAATCTTTTAATTCTATTTTTTTTTGCATTTAACGTCAAGGCCATTTCTTGTTTATCTGCAGGATAAACCAATGGAATTGAAACTAGATCATAGGCAGGTGATAATATGATTCCTCCCTCATCTGTCCTGATCAAGGAAAAATTTTTTAAATGCATATCCGAATTCCCTACAAGAAACATAAATAACGTTTGTTCAAAAAGGCTAATACTGTCTATCCCTGGTTGTGTAGAAAATTTATGAATAATATTTCCAACTTTTTCCATACTACTTTTATATTTATCTTCCGTAAGCAACTCCGATAATTGACAAAAATCTTCCTGAGGAACTTTTTTTTCCTTATTACGGTCAAATCTTTTTGTCAGATATGCCAGCTCTCCGGATTCCAAACGTATTAAACTATGTTCCGCCGTTTTGATTCGGGCAATTTCTGACAAATGCATCGTTAGGTCTTCAATTTCTGGCAGAGCAGGAAAATCCGAAGTTCGAGGTTTCAAAATATAATTTCCCCAAAGCCCTACAATTGTGAAGCGCAAACTTTTAGGATCATTTGGATTTTTATCCAATGTCAACGACAATTTAGGTTGTACACCAGCTACTGCTATGCTTTTAGAAACAATTTCTCCCGCCAACTCTTCCATTCTCTCTTTAGTAAGTGTCAAAGAGGGAGCTATGGGTTGTCCAAAAAATTTTTTACTACAGGAGGAATGATATTCCTGTGAATTGTCTTCTAATAACTGATAACAATACAAACATCTGCTCATAAACCTTCCTCTTCTATTGGAATAATTTTAACTGCACCAATACAATCGCTACAAACCGCAAGCAATAATCCCATCCGATCGCGTGGATCTATTCTGAAATTTTTTACTGCTATATTCAATAACCATCCCTCCGGAATAAGCCCATCGAAAAAAGCAAAGAGGGTATTGCTTTCAAATGACTTTTCCTGCAAAGGCAACGTAAGACTTATGGGCATAGCCCCTTTGGGTTCCAAATATTTTTTGTCGTATACAAAACGATAGCCGGGATCTGTTTCTGAAATAATCCCT
>DATHPH010000399.1:0-9582 GCA_035484095.1 Cytophagaceae bacterium
TGAATTAAAAGCATTAAGTCCTGATTGCGCCATTGAAACAGACTTCTCAATAGTAATTCCTGATGCCTATGTGACCAATATTACCGAGCGGTTAAGTTTATATTCTACCATCGACAATCTGAAAAGCCAGGAGGAATTGGAGATGTTCCAAATATCGTTGATCGATCGTTTTGGTCCTTTGCCAAAAGAAGTAGAAGCGTTGGCAAATACGGTGCTTATGCGTTGGAAAGCAGAAAAAATAGGCTTCGAGAAATTGGTATTAAAAAATGGAATTATGAAAGGCTATTTCGTGCCAAGTGAAAACGAATCCTATTATAAGTCTGAAGTCTTTGGCACAATTCTCTCCTACGTGCAACAACATTCAAAAAGTTGCCGACTGAAAGAACAATCTAAAAAATTAATTCTCTTTGTGGACAACATCAACAGTATAGAAAAAGCAACACAACTTTTGGAAGATATTCTTCTAAAAGTGGCATTACCGCATGAATAAGGTTACGTGCAGGAATTTTATGGAACTTGCTGTTAAGAAAAAGCTCCTACAATCCAATGACCATTGAGGTATCAGGCATTCTTAATAGCGCACTACTTTAATTGTTTTTACAGACCTTTCCCCTACAAGTTTAAAAAATAAACTTCCTCTATCTTGAACCATTGACAGGTCCAATTCAACATATTTTTCAACTTTAGAAAGAGGTATATATTCTGAAAATACAATTTGCCCGAAACCATTTACGATTTCCACATAAATCAACTTATCCTTCTGCATTCTATTAAGGACGGACACTCTATCGTTGCATGGAATAGGGAAAATTGCAACATCCTCAAATGACTTATCCTCAATAGGCACGGTATGATTCCCAAATCCTTTTAAATACAACGGTTCATTCTCTTCCATGAAAGTCCATGAAAAAGACAACGGCGCATTTTGGACCATTACCTGGTTATGTATTGGATCATACTGCTGACAGCATGAAAATGCTTCCCAGACATTTATATCGGCATTGTAATGTCTTGCTTCCAGGGAAGTTGTGATGGAGGGCAATTCGTCCCTGCTAAAAGAAAATATCAGGTCAGCAGTTCCGGATGTTCCTGTTTGGTATACCTGCCAGAATCTATCGACTGTTTGTGCACTATTATTTTTACCATTTAAATTTAGATTGGTTACCACCTCAGGAGCAACCGGAAAGGGAAGGTTGTCCTGTGCAGTTCCATAAGTGGAAATCGAAACAGTACCCAAATCTCCTCCCCTAGGCACTAAAGAGAAAGGAATGTACTGTTCACGATCTTTCCCAAATGGGAAAAGATAAGACCCTGCAGCAGTGCCAATATTCCAGCATATTTTGGAAAGACAGGAAGCATCTTCACTTTTTATCCATCCATTTGCACGTTTCATTGCATCGAAAGAATTATTGGTCAGCGTAATCGAATTTCCATTCAGATTAATTTCTCCGTTTAGCAAGGTCAATGTATTATCAATCGAAATACTCCTATTTAAAAACAAGGTGCCTGAAGACTTGTTGTTTTTAAAATTGTAGATGAAGAGCGATCCTTCTCCGGAAATATATTGATTGTTCGTACCGCTGAACATAAGAAATCTATTTTGATCCGAAGCATCTGACTCGTCATAAGCAAGCGTCCCATCTACATATAAATTCCCATGCAATTCAACACCTGTGGCTCCGAATGTACCTGGAGCATTTTCCAATTGAAATATGGAATTTTGTCCAATACGGAAATCCCCCATAATACAAAGCAAGAGGAAAGCACTGTTCTGACTATAAAATTTTACACCGCTCGTCCCACTTACCCCAATTTCCATCGTTCCTTTTATCATAGGGGCACTTGTAACGCCTGTCACTTTCGATCCAACCGTGTTGGCATTCCAAAAAGAAGTTGTCCAGTTTTCAACAGACAAATTTCCATAATATGAATTTACGCTAGAGATAGTAGGATTGTCAGCGCTTTGTTTTCGGATAATCCAGTTGGAACTATCCGGGATTGTAGACATTCCTGCATTGTAATGATCTCTCCAAAGTGCCGCACTAGTGCTTCTGGTTCTAATCATCGTACCCTTTGGACCCAGTGTCCAAGAGGCTTGTGTATTGTTCCAGTTAATAGAAAATGGACCACTGTCTTCGATTGTTCCGAAGACCTGCAAATCTATTCCTGGACCATCGTTAATAGTGATAATGGAAGAAACGGTATTTCCATAAATAAAAAAGGCTCCTCGTTCTACGATCGTTTCGTCAATCGTGACGGATTGATCGATGATAATAGTATGACCTTCTCTTATAACAATAGTATTCGCTAAATTATCCGGAGGAGAAAAAGCATTGGCAAAATTGATTGTAAACAACGCATCTTCTGCTGTTTCCCATACAGCAGTATCCTTCCAAGAACCTGATTGAACAGTTCTATAATATTTAGCAGCGCCTTTTAAAGGGAGACCATTTATAATTATAAAACAAAACAAGATTCTTGTACATACAAATTTTTGAAACAATTTCATAAAAAATCAATTTATTGTTGCGTAAAAATTAAAAGTCAGTTTCTAAAAATTAGTTTGCTTAACCGATGGAACAAATATAAAAAAAATCTTTATACGATTGAATAGTTGTTTTGTCTTTAAAAAAATCGACGACAACTATTCAACCGCATTTACTCCTTCACTAAAACAAGCATTATTTCAATTTATTAATTCACTACTATCTTGTTCGTAGAAGTAGTATTTGCTTCCTGAACGATTACCAAATAAACACCTTTCGCCAATTGAGCACTGGACAAGGTATGGAATGCACCGTTTCCGGAATAATGTAAAACTTCTTTGCCTAGTATATCGACCACATTGATTGTAACACTCTCCACTTCTGATAAGGAAGATATTTTTACATGAATTTCATTACCTGTATTTACTGGCGTGGGATACACAAAAACATTGTTGCCGTCAGAAACGGTTACCGATTTAATGGCACTATACACAAACACACCGTCGATGTCTACTTGTTTCAAACGGTAATAAACAATTCCGGCAACAGGAGTATTATCTGTAAAGGAATAGCTCAAATAATGATTACTGTTTCCTCCTCCTTCTACTTTCCCGATTGCTTCAAAATTGATCCCATCGGAACTTCTTTCAATAAGAAAATAACTATTGTTTTTTTCATAGGCGGTTGCCCATAAAAGATCCACCGCATTGTTGGAGTAGACTGCATCAAAAGAAATCAGGGTTACCGGCATAGGCAAGGAAACAGAACAGTTGCTAAACGGAGAAGTATTACCCGGTAGACCTGAGGCATTGTATTGAGTTACGGTAACCGTTACATTTGTAGCCGAGGTTGCTCCACCGGTATAACTCCAGGTTCCAGTAGCATCCGCAATAGCAGTTCCTATATACGTTTTACCATTTGGGTAGGTACATGTGCGGCAGCCATCTACATAATAGAGGTCTACGGTATCCTTTGGATTTAATCCTGATCCGAAAATATTGGCGGCAGTTGAAGCAGCATTGATAGTAGGTGCTGCAATTGCATTGTTGGCAGCGTTGAGTTGAATTCCCACATTTGCCTGACCTGCAGCTGGAGCAGTTCCCGGACCATTACAAAAAATGGAATTACCACGAATAGAATTATTTATTGTACCTGCATTTTCAAGATAAATAGCGGCATTTAGGTTATAAGCCACCACATTCCCAAAACCAGGTTTGCCAATGATATTATTGGTAGCATTGGTATACCCCAGATAAATACCATAGTTGGCATTGCCAAGAGGTGTTGTACCATCTGAACCAATTCCACAGTAATTATTTAATACAATATTGTAAGAACTTGCGGCACCTGCATCACTCTTAATCGCAATTCCACTGGAAATAGCGGAGGCTCCACCACTGCATACATTTCGGGCTGCTGCGGTAGTACCACCAATCATATTATAATTGCTTCCGGACAGAAGACCTATTCCATCCCATTGATTGCCGCGAGCAACCAGCCCTGTTGCGTCTATTCCTACATAATTACCCGTAATGGTATTGTTAGAGCTGGTCGTCAAAAGAATACCTCCTCCCGTATTCGAGCCTACTACGTTCTTGTCTACGATGTTAAACCCTGATGAGACATTTAAATCGATTCCATTTCCTGTATTCCCCATCGCATTTGAACCTGTAACGTCCAATCCCACATAATTACCTCGTATAGTATTATTAATGGAATTGTAGATTACCAATCCGACTTGAATGTTGCCAGAAATAAGATTATTGGTAATGGTATGTCCACCGTCTGCTGAACCGCTAATTTTAATTCCCAATTGATTGGGAACAGCGGCTGTACCTGCTGCATTCGTTCCAATCCTGCAATTTGTAATGGTAACAGAGATGGCAGGCGATTGAATAAAAACACCTACGCCTACAGGTCCTCCGGTATTGTTAATCACCATATTTTGAAGCACTGAACCAGAACAATTTAAAGCATTGTATAATAGTCCTTGGGATACCGCGGCTGTATTTCCTCCATTAATAATAACATTCCCTAACGTACCCCCATTGATACTGATATGGTTGGTAACGGCAGGTAAACTAGAAACCAGATTGATTTGTCCTATACCGGCTCCCGTAAATGTAATTGTATGGGGGGCTCCCGTAGTAGAGGTTAAATCGGCATTGGCACTGGTAATGGCTTGTCTCAATGTGCCTGCTCCATTATCAGCAACACTGGTTACCGAAAAAGCAGTAGAAAAAGAAGAATAGGACAAACAAGCAAGAATGCCTGATAAAAAGAATCTTATAAATGAATTCATACTGTTTTAATTTAGAAAAGAGTATACGTTACTATTTTAAAGATGGATGTAAGAAGAGAGGACTTTAGTAACTAAAAAAAGCAGACAATTATCTGTTTTTCAACAAAATTATACTTAACTGATTGTACGATTTTGCAGAATAGGAACAATACCAAATGTTCTAAAACTTTATTAAATAGCAGAATTCCTTCCTTAAACATTCAAGTATAAATCGATCACCCGGATATTTTGAACATCTAAAAAACAATATTTTAAGTAGGAAAAAAAGTATTCTATTGACACTGTTTTTTATAAGTAAAATGTATTTGCTCAATTTTTTAATGAAAAAATCCTTTTGAGCATACTTTTTATACGATGGCCTACTTAAGTCCTTTCACCTGCAAGAAGATTCCTTTCTGATTTCAATTGTATCCATTCTTTTCTATGACGAAGCCAATGTGAATCCAATCTTCAAAAGGAACTTTTTCCGAAAGCATTTTTTTATGCGTTAGTGAAATAATAAAGAACCCTTCTCTATCTTTACCAAAAAGAGAGTTCATGCAAAATCCTCAAATAGATATAAAAACATTTCACAAGACTGTAACCATGAGTGGAATGCTTATTTCCATTGGTATTGCTTTTGGTGATATTGGTACTTCTCCTCTTTACACTATTAAAGGTATTTTTTCAGCAAATGCAATTTCCGAAGACCTTGCTTTAGGTGTTCTATCCTGTATTTTCTGGACATTATTTCTTCAGACAACTATCAAATACATCATCATTACGCTTCGTGCCGATAACAATGGTGAAGGAGGTATATTATCCCTGTATGCCCTGATTAGAAAGCATTTCGGTAAGTGGGCCGTTATCCCGGCCATTGCCGGTGCAGCCTTCTTACTTGCAGATGGGCTTATTACACCTCCTATATCAGTAGCTTCTGCCATTGAAGGTCTTCAAAAATACGATGCGACAATGGACCCGGTCCCAATTGTGATCGGTATCCTAATTGCTTTATTTGTTGTACAACAGTTCGGCACCGAAAAATTAGGGAGATTTTTCGGTCCCATTATGCTTCTTTGGTTTGGCTTCATAGCCATTATCGGATTTATGGCATTAAAAGAAAATTTTGGCGTGTTGAAGGGATTAAGTCCTCACTATGCATTCAATCTGCTGGCAAAACATCCGGGAGGCTTTTGGTTGTTGGGAGGTGTATTTCTATGTACCACCGGCGCAGAAGCCTTGTATTCGGATATGGGGCATTGCGGTAGAAACAACATTCGTATGAGCTGGATTTTTATAAAAATCTCGCTTGTCATTTGTTATGCAGGACAAACAGCCTGGTTGCTGAAACATCAGGGAGAAGTACTAAACGACCTAAATCCCTTCTATGAAATCGTCCCTGGAAATCTTTTACTCTTATCCGTTATTATTTCTACCGCTGCTACCATTATTGCCAGTCAGGCATTGATCAGCGGAAGTTTCAGTCTGGTAAACGAAGCGATGCGATTGAGTTTGTGGCCAAGGCATAAAATTAAATTCCCTGCGGATAAAAAAGGACAACTTTATATTCCTTTCATCAATTGGCTTCTAATGATCGGGTGTATTTTTATGGTACTTCATTTCAAAGAATCCAAATACATGGAAGCCGCCTTCGGACTTTCTGTTTCACTCACCATGCTTATGTCTACCATTTTAATCACTTGTTACTTGTTGATGCATCGATTGAATAAAGCATTGGTAGTAATGGTTACGTGTACTTTCCTAATTGTGGAAACTTCTTTTCTGATTGCTAATCTTAAAAAATTTGAAGAAGGAGGCTGGATTACATTGTTGCTCGGTTTAATAATTGTTGGTATGATGTATATCTGGATGAAAGGAACCAACATTAAAAAGAGCCTTATCGAAACAGAACCTATACAAGAATATGTTCCGGCGTTGATGGAATTAAGCAAAGATACTTCCATCTCAAAATTCGCCACCAATCTGGTTTACATGACACCTGTTTCAAACTCAGAACTTATTGAAACAAAAACTATTTATTCTATTTTTCAGAAAAGCCCTAAACGTGCTGACAATTATTGGTTTGTAAATGTATCCGTCTTGGATGTTCCTTATGCTTTGCGGTATAAAGTAGAAACCATTGCAAAAGATGATGTTTATTTTATATATATTAAGTTGGGTTTTCGGGAAGCCCAACGTGTCAATTATTACCTTCGACTCATTATTGATGAAATGGTAAAAAACAAAGAGGTAGATATTTCAAGCAGGTATTCTTCACTTCAAAAAGGAAATATTTCCGGTGATTTTAAATTTATGATTAATCAATCTTATTTATCCTTAGAAAACAATTTATCTACCTGGAGAAACTTAATAATGAAGCTTTATTTTCTTATAAAAAAAGTAGAAATAAGAGAGGAAGAAGGATTTGGATTGGAAACCAGTAACGTCATACTTGAAAAATATCCGCTTATAATAACACCGCCAATTAAAGTGAATTTAATAAGAGAATTGTAAACAAAATAAACAGAACGGTCTGTTTCCAATTGAAGAAACCTTTCTGTTTTTATCCATTATATATTTTTAAAATGACTATTGCACACTTATCTAATTTTTGGCTGATTTTAATATTCATCCTTTCTTCGGTTACCATTTGGATTGCAGGATCAAGAATTTCGATTACAACAGATATTATTGATACCCATTTTAATATGGGAGAAGCGCTGGGTGGAATTATTTTTTTGGCTGTTGTAACCAATCTTCCTGAAATTGCCATTACCTGTACCGCTGCATACAACGGTCATTTGGAAATTGCCGCAAGCAATATTCTGGGAGGCATCGCCATCCAAACTGTTGTATTGGCGTTGGTAGATGCATTTGGGGTGGGGCGTTCGGCTCCACTCACGTACAAAGCTTCTTCGGTAGAATTAATTGTAGAAGGAATCGTATTGATTTTTATTCTCAATCTAGTCTTGATAGGCTATTATCTCCCTAAAACATTCATTTTCTTTCGAGTTACTCCCATTGAGCTGGCCATTGTTGCCACCTGGATTTTTGGAATATACCTGGTTTCTAAAAAAATAACACTGCCTACCTTTGTTCATAATTCGCCCAACCTTATCGAGGAAACAGTCCCCAAAAAAGAAAAAAATACAAAAAAACAACCCCTTCGCCCTGCCATAATTATGTTTTCAATTGGCGCCTTTCTTACTTTGGGAGCAGGATGGATACTGGAAATAAGCAGTGAAGTCTTAGCCGAACGAATGGGTATTAACGGAGCTATTTTCGGAGCAACGATTTTGGCGGCAGCTACAGCACTTCCTGAAATATCCACGGGCATTGCTTCTGCCAAAATGAAAAACTATCAAATGGCCATGAGTGATATAATTGGTGGCAACGCATTTCTTCCCGTACTTTTTATCATAGGGTCCTTGATTAGTGGAAAGGCCATTCTTCCCGATCTTCTTCCATCCGACATGTACCTTACCGGATTAGGAATTTTACTCACTATTATTTATTTGATAGGGCTTATTCTCCGATTAACAAAACAGCGATTCAATATGGGGATAGATTCGATTGTTGTAGTAATCGTGTACGTTCTAGGAATTGTTGGACTCTTTTACATAGGATAGAAGAACTCTTAGAATACCGTTCATTATTTTCTTCCGATCGTATCGAGGTAAAAAAAAGGAAAGCATTTTTCAGAAACAACACTCACCGTTTCCAATGAAAATAGGCTACCTTGAAATCAGGTAAACCTGTTTACTTACTGTTGTATTCCGAAGGATTAGATTTACGATATAGATGCCAGTGCTTATGGTTGATATTGGATAATTATTATCACCTATCATTACATTTCCTGAAAATACTTGTGCTCCTAAAATATTGACCACGGATATTTTTCCTTCTGAAGGCATATTTCGAAGGTAAATTGTATTCTCATAAGTACTTATATTATATAAAATCAGCTGAGCGTCCAACACCGTTGTTACAACTGCAGAAGCCAACCTAATGGTATCCGACGAAGCAGAAAGAGAATCACTGCTTGCCAAATTTGCTGCTTTGGATAATACAAATATTGTATATAGAACTCCTGGTTCAATAATTGCCCCGTTTACATCTTTTGTAGTATCGGATAACATCAGAATAGGATTTGACCCTGTCGTAGCAATGGTAGTATAATTTCCCGTCCAAGTGGTAATTGCTTTGGTTAAATTAAAGAAACCCGCTTGACTGGAAGGTACTACGAATATCTCGTAACCTGAAATATTCGTTTCATCGCTGGCTTTTGTAAAAGATATTTGCATATCAGATGCATTGCCTGCATTGCCCACATCTGCTGCTAATACATTGGTAACGGCAGGTACCGGAACCGTCAAGATAACAGAAGCCGATGGTGCAGAAAGAGAATCGCTGTATCCGGCACCTACCGCTTTAGAAAGTACAAATACATTGTACGAAACACCTTGCATAACAGGATTACCAAAAACATCGGTGGCTGAAACCGATAATCCAATACTTATATTAGAGCCGGTTTTGTTTTCAACAATATAATTTCCAGCGGTGACAGCTTCTGCAGAATCTACATTAAAAGCTCCTGCATGGTTAGAGGGCACCACCATTACATAATAATCTGCTATGTAATTTTCAATATAGGCTTTTGTAAAAGAGACCTGCATATCGGATGCATTGCCTGCATTGCCAATGTCAGAAGCCGTGACTGAAGTAACGACTGGAACCACCACAACTGCCGACGTTAACATAATATCAGCGGATGGACCGGAAAGGAAATCAAGATTGTTGATACCGGTGGCCAAT
>DATHPH010000400.1:0-4054 GCA_035484095.1 Cytophagaceae bacterium
AAAAAAATAGCGACTTGTTTTGTAACAAGTCGCTATAACAAAAAAGAATTTAATACGTATTTTATTTACTCCAGTAAGAAAGACTATCCAATTGATCGTGCAAAGGGGTAGATCTAACGTGAAGAGTATATTCATTTACAAAATTTGAATGTGCTTTATTAAAGCTTTCTTCCAGTTTTTTCTCCTGAACAGAGTGGGCATCATTAAAACGAGACATGATTTTGTCTAAAATTTTGGCTCTGTCCTCTTTTGTTTTTCCTTCTAATAAGCTTTTGTAATCGTTCCAAACCTCTTTATAAAACTTGAAGAGCTCAATACCTGCATTTTTATATTCAACGTTTCCATTAAAAGGACAGACTTTGGTAAGCGAATCAATGGAATTTTGAGTTTGTGCCTCAAGAATTTTATATAATTCTGTCACTTTCTCCTTTGTCTCATCCGCTTTAATGGACTTAATAAATTGGATATTTTCTTCCAGAATAAAACTTTGATGCGCTACAATAAAATTATTGTACGCATGGGCATATTTGATATAAATGCCTCCGGCACAAGAGTCTTTATTAATAGCAGTTTCTACCCCTGCAGAGTCTTTAGGAGCATCGGATGTTTCAACTGGTTTTTCCTTTTTGGATTCACAGCTCCCCAACAAGAAGCCTATTGTTATAAGATATAAGAAATATTTCATGGGAAAGAATATTGTATTTTATAGTTTTTGTTTTATTTAAATGGTATACCTATCTACTTTATAATAGAACTACCAGCATCTCCATTGATGCCAATATCCCACATATCCACAGCGGGCACCATATCCATATCCAACGTATCCTACAGGAACAGTGGCTACTCCATAATATGGACGGGCAGCGTATCCACGATAGTTATAACCACCGTATACAGGATGACCAACAAAACCACCATGGTATCCACCATAGCCTCCACCACCGTGGTAACCAACGCTAAAGCCGACACGTTGAGCATATAGGGAACAGACTGTTGCTGCTGCCAATGCTATTATTATTGCGAATATTTTTCCTTTTTTCATACAATAAATTTTAGTAAGATTTCAACGTTATGAAAGTATATATTTTTACTTTCATAACCAAACACGATGCAGACCATTTTTATAGTAGGAAATCACAACTCTTCACTGATAAAACGCATTACTGTAAGATTTCTGATCTTTATTTTATCTTCCGGGTAAGAAGTTGCCGTTACATTAATATGGTTATTAAAATACCTAATCAGAAATTAACTTGTTCTTCCTTGCTGTTTTGCTGCTAAGAACAGACAGAAAATCAAGTTTCTATACAATATAATCTTTACAATAATTAATTATATTTGTCGTATATTTAACTAGTCATTTACGCCGTTTTCATTGAAGAAACTATCCATCATTATCGTCAATTACAATGTTTGCCATTTCCTGGAGCAAGCCCTCATTTCTGTGCAAAAAGCGATTGAAGGGATAGAAGCAGAAGTGTTTGTCGTGGATAATAACTCTGTTGATGGATCAGTAGAAATGGTGAAGAGGAAGTTTGATTTTGTAACGCTTCTGATAAACAACGAAAACAAAGGTTTCTCGAAAGCAAATAATCAAGCGATACGTATAGCAACAGGGGAATATATACTTCTGTTAAATCCGGACACTATTGTAGAAAACGATACCTTTCAAAAATGTCTGCAATTTATGGATTTACACAAAGATGCCGGAGGTCTTGGTGTAAAAATGTTGGACGGAGCCGGTGTATTTTTACCTGAGTCAAAAAGAGGACTGCCTACACCCTGGGTAGCATTTTACAAAATATTTGGATTGTCCGCATTGTTTCCAACCTCTAAAAAATTTGGAGGATATCATTTAGGGTATTTAGACAAAGATGAAACAAATCAAGTGGCGGTTCTTTCGGGTGCATATATGTTTATGCGAAAAGCAGTACTTGATAAAATAGGTCTTTTAGACGAAACTTTTTTTATGTATGGGGAAGATATTGATCTTTCTTATCGGATCACGAAAGCAGGATATAAAAATTATTATTTTCCTGAAACAAGAATTATTCATTATAAGGGGGAGAGCACTAAGAAAACAAGCATCAATTACGTTTTCATATTTTACAAAGCGATGATCATTTTTGCGAGGAAACATTTTTCACAAAAAAATGCCGGAGTATTTTCTTTCCTTATTAACATTGCCATATACATAAGAGCGTTTTTTGCATTGGCTATTCGGTTTCTAAAAAAAGCAGCGTTGCCATTTGCCGATGCTTTTTTCATATATACCGGAATGTTTTTTCTGAAGACTTTTTGGGAAGCTACGTATAAAAAGATCCCCGGTAAATTTCCACCGGAGTACATGTATTGGATAGTTCCCTCTTATATTTTAATCTGGCTCATGTCGGTATATTTCAATTCAGGGTATAGTAAAAACATCAAGCCACATCGCATTATACGAGGAGTTTTGGTTGGAACCATTCTTATATCACTGCTTTCTAATTTTGTAGACGAGTACCGGTATTCTAAAACAATGATATTGATTGGTTCTCTTTACAGTATTATTTCTATGTTGGGCATTCGCTCGATGGTAAACTTTGTTCGCTACAAAACGATTAGTCTAGTCAATAACAGAAAGAAAATTTTGGTAGTAGGGAAAACAGAAGAGAGTAATAGAATTATAAAACTTTTGAGCGATAATAATTATCATTTAGAAATTGCCGGATATATCAATCCTGAGAAGGAAGCCGTACAATCGGATTTTTATTTAGGAGAGATTCCTCAATTAAACGAGATTATTTTGATTCATAAGATAGACGAAATTGTCTTTTGCTCAAAAGACATACCGGCGAATTATATCATTGAATGTATGACCCGTAGTTTTGACCGGAATGTGGAATATAAAATTGTGGCAGAAGGAAGCGAATACATTATTGGCAGCAGTTCTAAAAATTCGAAGGGAGATTTTTATACGTTAAACATTCAGTTAAATATTATTAAAGAAGAAAACATTAGAGGTAAACGAATTTTAGATGTACTGGTGGCGCTCCTGCTTCTTCCTCTTTTCCCTCTCTTGATGTGGATTACATTGAAACCTTTCAGGTTTGTTAAAAATATTTTTGAAGTACTTGCGGGCAATTGTTCCTGGGTTGGATTTACTCAGAACATACAGATCAAATTGCCTGAAATTAAAAGAGGAATTATTACTCCTGTAAACGATAATGAGAAAAAAGATTTAAGTCGTGTGACAAAAAAGAATTTTGTGTATGCCCGTGATTATAATCCTTATATTGATCTTAAATTAATTTTGACTTCCTTTCGAAGGCTAGGTAGTTAAGGGGCGTTTTCAGGAAGTAAATCAATTGTAAAGACAACAAGTTATAGATGCTATTAAAAAGATAAGTATATGAAAGAAGTGTATATCCTTTCTGCTGTCCGCACTCCTATTGGTAGTTTTGGAGGAAGTTTAGCCTCCCTGAGTGCCACACAACTAGGGGCCATTGCTATTAAAGGATCGATTGCAAAAGCCGGCATAGATCCAACAGAAGTACAAGAAGTAATTATGGGAAATGTGCTGAGTGCTAACCTAGGCCAGGCTCCGGCACGTCAGGCGGCAATATTTGCTGGACTGGGCTATGAGGTGGAATGTACTACCATAAATAAAGTGTGTGCTTCCGGTTCTAAAACAATTATGTATGCTGCTCAAAGTATTATGCTGGGAAATGCTGATGTAATAGTGGCAGGTGGTATGGAAAGTATGTCGAATGTCCCATATTACCTTGACAAAGCCAGAAGTGGATATAAGCTAGGGAATGGGAATGTGCTGGATGGTTTAATCAAAGATGGTTTGTGGGATGTATACAACGATTATCACATGGGAAACGCGGCAGAAAATACGGCGCGTGCATTGAAAATCACCCGTGAGATGCAAGATGATTTTGCAATAGAATCCTATAAGAGAGCGGCAATGGCATGGGAACAAAACAACTTTGCGGATGAAATTGTACCTGTTGAAATAGCGCAAAAGGGGAAAGAAAGCCTTTGGATAAACAAAGACGAGGAATACACG
>DATHPH010000401.1:0-3274 GCA_035484095.1 Cytophagaceae bacterium
TTCACAAGCTTTGTTTCAATATGATATTTTCAGAGGGAATGAAGTTGGCGGAAAAACCGGTACGACCTCCAACCATTCGGATGGTTGGTTTATGGGTGTAACCAAAAGCCATGTAGCCGGCGTATGGGTGGGCGCTGAAGACCGTAGTGTTCACTTTCGTACGACACAATTAGGAGAAGGTGCTCGTGTAGCACTTCCAATCTTTGGTCTATACATGGAAAAAGTGTATGCCGATACCTCTCTTGGAATTACAAAAGGTTACTTTAAAAGACCCAAAAAATTGTCTATCAACATCAATTGCCCATACAGGCCTGAACCGGTGCGTGATACTACTGTTATGGAAGAACCTGACCCCTTGTCTGAGGAAAACAACACGATACCTCCACCAGAAGAAGCTCCTAAAACAGAATAATCTACTGTTTGTTGCTGGTTGATATTGAACAAAAAAGTAGCAGGTTTTCATAAACTACTTTCCCATAAAATTTATTGATTGAAAGCGATCCCAGATTTTACAAAACAGCATACAAACGTCTCTAAAAATAACGCTTTACATAACAAATTTATTGCCCTTCTTTCTTTTCTACAATTACATACACGTCTTCAGAAGGTTTTTTCATCAGATAGTTTTCACGCGCAAAGCGTTCGAGCTTTTTATCATCTTTTAACAACGCCTCCCTTTCTTGTTCTACCTCTACTATTTTCTCTTGGTAATACAATTTCCCGTCTTCCAGATCTTTGAGTTTGCCACGCATTTGGTACTGACTAATGAAATCATTAGGGTCAAAAAAAATCATCCAGATCAGGAAGGAAAGTGACACCAAAAAATAAAAACTTTTGAAGAATTTTGGTATTCGAGACCACATATACTTTTTATTAATAATGTAAAGTTACCGATTTTATACAAATGTCAAAATATTTAGCGGTCTTTCAGAATAATACGAAGACTTGTTCTGACTACGGCACCCATATTTTTACACCTAAGAAATTCTTTATGGTTATAATGTTCTGCTAGTTCCCGTTTTAATTTTTCAATATTTTCGGGAATAGAAATCACATCATTTTTTACGGCGTCTCCCAATTCTTTAACACGGTATTTAAAAGATTTTAAACGAGAAGCAATCATGGACCGCTCTTCTTTTTGATATTGTTTTACTGTTTCAGGAGTCAATACCTCCATTCCAATATTGATAACGGGATTGTTTTGTGAAAAGTACTGAGGCATGTATACCATTTTTTTTCCTTCATACGATTGCTGATCAAAATCAATGGCCCGGATTCTGTATTCCACTTCCTCAAAGTCTGGAGTGATCGCAACCACATAGTTACTGGAATGCATGTCTCCCAAAAGCCTCACAAAACAACGCTCGTTAAATTTGACAAACTCCTTTGCAAGCCTTATTTTATTCAGATTTTTATCATTCAGGTATTGTTCCATAAACATATCACCGGGTATTCCTACAATATGTTCTTCTATTAAAGTATCATCATCCGTATAAAAATTCATACTATTGGGAGATAATAAATGTTCTAATTCCAGTCCATAAATACGAGAAGCATCTGCCTTTTTAATATAAAAATAATCGAAGTTGTCGTTAATTTTATTGACAATCCGAATACGATAGGGTTTGCTATTGCCGTACATGCACAAATCAATGCGGTCTACAAAAAGATGTTTCATGACAGAAATATCTCCATTCGCTTTTAGAATAGAATATATCTTTTTCAGTCCCTCATATATATGCAGCATATCGTCTTGGGGATAAAAAACAGTTACCCACAAAGTATCTTTCTCTTTTTTATCGTATAGAGGAATCGAATTGTTGAATCGGCCTAAATCCATATAAGACAAGGGCATTTTATGCTCGCGATCGTAATCGATAAGGTATTTTCTTAACGACTTACTGATTTTGAAGGGAATCTTTTTGTTTGTGATTTTCACCATCCGGATATTTTTATTAAGGTACAAACTATCCTACCTTGTTGCAACAGAGTTATGGATTAACCATTAAAGAATCTTGAGACAAAGAAGATACACGAAAGAACCCCAATGCCCCGTTCGATAGATTACTGGGAGTATTCGCAGGAGGTGTACTAAAAAAGCCACCGTCGTTTTGCAATTGTTGTTGCATCCCGTTGTAGAAATTATAGGCAGATTCTGACAAAGAATACAATTTAAAAAGAGCTTTATCTCCAATATTAAATTTACCGGGAAGTCGATAGTTTTCTACCATCGAGGTTAAAAACTGATCACTGAATACCCCAACCTGACTTGAATTTAATACGGAAATATTATTCCTATACACTTCGTAATAATAATAATTCAATGAATTGGGAGCATGAATGTCCTTAAAGCTATAATAGATATAATAACCATTCTCTGTAATGCCTAAACCCGATCCAGCTGCCTGATAAACACTATTCATCGTATCAATTTTAGATACTGATAATAATTTATCTTGCGCCACATACGTTTGTCCATCAACCTGTACTGTCAAAAAATACGTTCTTCCTACTACTCCTTGCCGGGCACCTTTTGTTGTATATAATCCATTTGTTACAAGAGGCAAGGTATCAAGATGACCTGCATCATCTCCAATGGTGACAAAAGCGTTGTTTATGGCAGGAAAATTATTTCCCTGATCAATGGCCAACGTTTTACTGAGTTGGACAGTATAAGGTGTCAACTGATCAGTCACCAGAGCATCAATCACTACTCTGTCATTTTCATTACTTACATTTACCTTTAGCTCTTTCGTACACGATACCATCCATACTATAGTACAAAGAAGCAGGCTAAATAAATGATTTTTTTTCTCCATCATAAATCAGTTTAAGTTGGAATCAAAATTTAAAATTATAAGTAACAGAAGGAACAATTGTAAACAAGTATAATTTCACTATTTCCTTTTGTCCATTATTCAACGAGTTTCCATTTGCATCTTTTTGATCTGTCACATATACCGTAAACGCATTTTTTCTGGCATAAACATTATAGATTGAGAAATTTAAACTACTCTCATTTTTCCTTCCCACTTTTTTCTTTCTATAAATAGTAGCTGAAATATCAAGACGATCGTACGCAGGTATCCGGTAATTATTCCTTTCCGGGATATACACTGGATAGTTATTCCCGAATTGATATTTTTGATCAGGAAGTGTTATAGGCCTGCCAGAACCATAAACCCAGTTTGCCGATATATTCAGTCGTTCATTTACATCATAAGAGCCTACGATATTAAAATTATTCCTTCGATCATAACTTGCGTAATACACA
>DATHPH010000402.1:0-12884 GCA_035484095.1 Cytophagaceae bacterium
CGTTTACGTTATAGGTAATGATTTTCATTATAAATTAATTTCTTATAGTAAACATTCTCAGATGAAAACTTCTTTATCAAAATATTCTACAATATGAAGATGCAGAAATTTTTCCTGTTCTTCTACCGTAAGCTTAGGTACAGGTTTTACATTTCTCCAATGAGGCCACCCATCTTTATCTTGCCCTTCCAGTTCATAATAACCTGAGAAACTAAGTATTTTACAAATGGCAATATGCATCAGGTCTTGCTTTTGTTCTTTGGTAAAATTCTTTTTTCCTTGTCCCAACTCCTGGATGCCAATCATAAAAAGCATAATGTCGGTATTAGGTTTTTTGCCGGTTAACTGAATAAAGTGGTAGAGCACCTTTTGCCATTTTATATCAAAATCTTCTTCTTCCATTCTAATGTTTTGTCTATCAAACTTCACTATTTAATTGCCTTCTTTCTTTAGAGAAAAAGAACAAGGCGTTCGCACAAGATAATAGTTCCTTATAAAACGCCTCCATTTGTATTTTTCATTTCAGAGAGGCTTGTATATCCTGCTAAATCTCTAGTATATTTGTTTGTATGAATCCGGAGGATTAATTTGGGTTTAAACTATCGGTAAAATTAACCAAATATCGTTATATGTCTGTATTGCGTCCTTTTAATCTTAAAAAATGGATAGAAGAAAATCGGCACTTGTTAAAACCGCCCGTAGGAAATCAACAGGTCTACAAAGACAACAGCGATTTTATCGTCATGGTAGTTGGGGGACCGAACTCCAGAAAAGACTTTCATTACAACGAAGGCGAAGAGTTGTTTTATCAGTTAGAAGGGGACATCAACGTGCGCATTATCGAAAATGATGTACAAGTAGATATTCCGATAAAAGAGGGAGAACTATTTTTACTTCCTCCACGCACGCCTCATCTTCCCATCCGGAAAGCCGGTACAATTGGACTTGTCATTGAGCGTTATCGGAAAGCAGAAGAAAAGGATGGCTGTTTATGGTATTGCGAAAATTGCAATGCCAAACTCTATGAAGAATATTTTGCTCTTACCGATATCGTGAAACAACTTCCGGTGGTAATGGAAAAATTTTATGCATCGGAGGAAAACAGAACGTGTAAAAGATGTGGTTCGGTGATGGAACCTCCCGTTAAATTATAGTGAATGGGAAATCATGATAATCTTTTACCTGATACTATATTGCCTATTACGGAAATAACCTTTTAATTTTTACGCATTAACCTTTACCTTTACGGCATGAAGACAGGAGTATTGTTGGTAAATCTCGGCACACCGGACAGCACAAAAACAACAGATGTACGAAAATATTTAAGGGAGTTTTTAATGGATTGGCGTGTAATCGACATTCCTTTCCTTAACCGTTGGATGTTGATTAACATGATTATTGCGCCTTTCAGAGCACCTAAATCGGCACACGAGTATAAAAAACTATGGGAGGAAAAAGGATCTCCGTTGTTGTTTCACGGTCTTGAACTTCAGAGACTGGTACAAGAGGCTCTTGGATCTGAGTATATTGTGGGCTTTGGAATGCGTTACCAAAATCCATCGCTTGAAAAAGCCGTTGAAATATTTAAAGACAAAGCCATTCAGAAACTGATTGTGCTTCCTTTGTATCCTCAATATGCCTCCGCTTCTACAGGTTCTACCATAGAAGAACTGATGCGAGTGGTAGGAAAATGGCAGATTATTCCGGAATTAAATATCATAAGTAATTTTTGTGACCATCCTTTATTTATAAAAGCTTTTGCGGATCTGGGAAGAAAATACATGAACCGGCAATCGTACGATCATATCATTTTTTCATACCACGGTATTCCGGAAAGACAGATTTTAAAAGGTTCGGTGAAAAATCAGTGTCAGCTTGGTGCCTGTTGCAGCAGTTATCATGCACAGAATAAATATTGTTACCGCGCTCAGTGTTTTGAAACAACGAGATTGTTGGTGCAAGAATTGGGGTTGAAAGAAGGTAGTTATACCGTATCTTTTCAGTCAAGGCTTGGTAAAACACCTTGGATAAAGCCGTATACCGATCATGCTATTCAAGATTTGGCAAAAACCGGCAAAAAGAAAATATTGTTTTTCTCCCCATCTTTTGTAGCCGATTGCCTTGAAACTACCATAGAAGGAGGCGAAGAATACAAAATTCTTTTTGAAAAAAACGGAGGCGAGCATTGGCAGTTGATTGAAAGCCTTAATACAAGCGCACCTTGGGTTGAATGCATTAAAGAAATGGTGCTTGCAAGAACGTAATTTTAGCACGTTGTCTTTCTGGTGATACCTCCAAAACAGTTTATGCTGAACGATGGGATCCTGTCATTACGCAATATTGAAATACTTGCAAATGTTCGGAATAAACTATAAATTATCTTTATGTCAAACAACGATATACTTAAAAAGCTAAGGGTAGCTTTGCATTTAAGAGACGATGAAATTATTGCAATTCTTAAATTGGTAGACTTCAAAATTTCTAAAGCAGAGCTGGGGGCGTTGTTTCGAAAGGAAGACCATCCTAATTACATGCCTTGTGGAGACCAGTTTCTGCGAAACTTTCTTAACGGATTGGTGATTCACATGCGAGGAAGAAGAGAGGGAGAAGTTACGGAAAAAGACAAAAATTCCTGATACAATAGATAGATTGCTTTTATTAAAAACCCTTGTCAAAAGGGAACTGGATGAAATCGTGTTCATCAAAAATTATCCTATTTTTTTGCACTTGTCTACAATAAAACCTTTAGTTTCACGACATACATCGTAGAGCTGATGTTCCGGAATCGCAAAAACAATTGAATAGTACCGCATGAAAAAAAATAAAGTTACCCTCAATCAAGTATTTAAAACGATTATTTGGCCAAGAAGAAAGCTGGTTTTTATTGGATTGGTATTGATAATTATTAGTCGTTTGGCGAGTTTGGTGCTGCCGGGTGCAAGCAAATACCTCATAGACGAAGTAATTGTTAAAAAAGACATGGTCATGTTGCAAACGCTGCTTTGGGCAGTTGGTTTTTCAATTTTAATCAATGCTGTGACTTCTTTTCTACTAACCAAACTACTAAGCGTAGAGGCTCAGTTGTTGATTTCAAAATTAAGGGTTCAGGTCCAAAGGAAAATTCTTTCGCTTCCTGTAAATTATTTTGACAACAATAAATCAGGGGCACTTGTTTCTCGCATTATGACAGATGTTGAAGGTGTTAGAAATCTTATTGGTACAGGACTAGTCCAGTTGGTGGGGGGAACGATTACCTCGATTATTGCCCTGGTGTTACTTATAAAGATTAGTCCGCTAATGACCCTTTATGTTTTGGTTCCGGTAGCGATCTTTGCATTTATTGCCATGAAGGCATTTGGGTACATCCGTCCGATTTTTAGAACCAGAGGAGTAATCAACGCTGAGGTAACAGGAAGGCTTACAGAAACATTAAATGGAGTAAGAATTATTAAAGGATTTAATGCGGAAGAACAAGAGAATAAAAATTTTGAGAAGGGTGTAGAAAAATTGTTTGAAAACGTAAAGAAAAGCCTTACCTCTACAGCACTCATCACCAGTTCGGCTACTTTTCTTTTAGGAATGGCTTCCACAGGAATTATGGGCATTGGAGGATATTTAATTATTCAAGGAGATTTAACCTTTGGAGATTTTCTAGCCTTTACCTTGTACTTAGGATTTATGATTGCACCTATTGTTCAAATGAGCAATATTGGCAGTCAGCTTACAGAAGCCTTTGCCGGTCTTGACCGCACGGAAGAAATCATGAATACGCCTCCTGAAGAAGATGCTTCCATCAGAACAATTTCCCTAAAGGAGATAAAGGGAAACATTTGTTTTGATCAGGTTTCTTTTGCTTATCAGGAAGGAAAAGAGGTTGTAAACAACATTAGCTTTAAAGCCCCTTCTGGTTCGGTTACAGCCTTGGTGGGCACTTCTGGTTCAGGCAAAACCACTATTGCAGGATTGGCTGCTACCTTTCTAACCCCTGATTCTGGAGTGATTACTATTGACGATATTGATTTGTCAAAGGTGACGTTAAGTAGCTACCGTCAACACTTAGGCGTTGTTCTACAGGACGACTTTTTATTTGAAGGCACTATCCGCGAAAATATTTTATTCCCACGTCCGGATGCTTCGGAGGAGCAATTGCAAATGGCCGTGAAAGCAGCGTACGTGAATGAGTTTACAGATCGTTTTGAAACAGGCCTTGACACGTTAATCGGAGAGAGAGGTGTTAAGCTTTCGGGAGGTCAGAGACAACGTATTGCGATTGCTCGTGCTATTCTCGCAGATCCGAAAATAATTATTTTAGACGAAGCAACTTCCAATCTTGACACTCAAAGTGAATCTTTGATACAAGAAAGTTTAAACGAGTTGATGAAAGGACGTACCACCTTTGTAATAGCACACCGGTTAAGTACGATTCGAAGAGCAGATCAGATATTGGTTATTGAAAACGGTCGCATCGCAGAGCAGGGAAATCATCAAGAGTTGATCGAGCGAAAAGGTCGTTACTTTGAACTGCATACCTATCAGGCTAGAATATAATGTGGAAGCTCCGATTTGCAGATGGTTGCTGAGTTTAAGAACATCAAGAGTTCATGTAACAGCCCTAAAGTATTCTTATTTGGTGAATGTTTAGGTCGTTTCATAAAATGAAAATATCCGTTTCTCTAAATGACCCTAAAAAATTATTAACGCTATACAAATGGGAGAAAATAATGTAACCCAAACCAATAATTCTTTGCATGGTGTAACACTGGAAGCGATACTAACGGATTTAGTGGAGTACGTAGGATGGGAGAAAATGGCGGAAAAAATACCTATAAATTGTTTTATCCGGGAACCAAGTATTAAGTCGAGTCTGGCATTTTTAAGAAAAACGCCTTGGGCCAGAAAAAAGGTAGAAGTTATGTATGCCTTTAATCTGAAAAAAATTAATAAGAAAAAGGAAGATAAAAAATAAGTTATTTTGTTTGAGAAACGATTTCTTGAAAAAAATCGGGAAGAGATTTCCCAGGGTTGAAGCGGTAAATATCATCGTTTCCCAAACCTCCTTTTCGATTGGAAGTAAGATAGCCTTTCGTTTTACCCAACGTAAAAAAGAAATCATCCCGGTTTGAATTAAATGGTTTTTTGAGGTGGTATATTTTTGAAAACTGATCTTCTGCTTTTGCCATAAAAATATCCAATCCTCCATACCCTCCAAGACCACTGGAAGCGAAAAATAATGCATTTCCATCGGAAACAAATGTTGGACTTATATCCATGTAGATCGTATTTAACATATAGAGATTTTGAGGAGGCAACCATTGATCGTCTCCGTTGCTGGTGCTTAACCAAATATCGTGCATCCCTGCACCTCCCGGACGTTTGGATACAAAGAAAAGCAAACTTCCGTCAGGAGAAACAGAAGGTTGAGCATTCCATTGTCCTGGTGCATTTATATTTTCATTTAATTTTTTCGCAGTAGTCCATTTACCATTTTCTTTAGTGCTCATATAGATGGCACAATTGAATTCACGATGATTATCCAGGACAATTTGATCGTCGCAGCGTGTAAAATAATATTTTTTCTTATCAGCAGTGAAAGAACCTGAGCTCTCATTGTAATGCGAATTAAGCGAAGAGAATCTGTCCGAATGTCCGTAATGAATCGATTGCCAAGAGGAGTCTGTTCCTGTTTTTACAAAACGGTGAACATCCGTGTGGCCTTCAGGGCCGGTACCATTGGGATGCAATTTGGCAGAAGTTATAATTAACATACTGTCGTGATCTTCCAAAACGGGAGCAAAGTCGGCAACCGGGCTATTTACGGGATGTGGTAAATGATGAAAATCATAATTCTTCCCTACCTCTTTCTTTTCTTCTTCTGAGAGTGTTTTGCAAGCAGCGATTTCTTGTTTGGCCTTTTCTTTATATAGCTCTAGTTCAAAATCAGGATTTTGTTCGGTTTCCGAACGAAAGGTTTCAAAATTGTGAATCGCAGGATCAAATTCTCCATTGTCTTTTAGGATTGTGGCGTACCAAAAACGGGCCGTTGGGTATTTTTCTTTATTTTTTTGCGCTAATTTTTCATAAAGCGGTTCAGCATTTTTGTAATCGTATAAATAACGGTAACATTCTGCCAGTTGTGCGGTGAGATAAGTATTTGAAGTGTCTTGAGAAGCAACTCGCTGATATTCGTGAGCCGCCATAAAGTACTCAGAGCCGTGATAATATTTATCCGCTTTTGCAATTAACATCATGTTGCTTTTTGATTGAGAAAAGAGCAAGAATGGAAAGAGCATAGGGAAAAGAACCGATAGATTTTTCATGACTTACATAGACAGGCTTTCGACTCACAAGGTAGTAAGGAGCCTAGTATAAGTCAAGAAAACAAGGCTACCTTCGTATTACTTATTTGTTATTTCTGCCAAATCAACTCCTTTTTCATTTCAATGATTTCTTCGCTACTATTATGGTTGATAATCGTAACATAATGAAAACGCTCTTCCAACAGGATTTCTGCTAATGAAACGGCTCTTTCTCTGGTTTTTACGGCTATTCTATAAAAGGGGGTTACATGTTGACTAAGTAAATACCCTCTCACTACATATTCCTTCTTCATCTCTTTATTTGTTTTACTTAATTTATAACAGTATACGTTTTACAACTAAGTATAGGATGAAAAAAAGCATTATTATTTTTCATAATTGATTGATAATCAAATGTTAAAATAAGCCTTCTTTTCGTAAAATGATTGGTAATTCTCGATAAGTTGGTTCGTTAAAAAGGCATTTTTTTGTTTCTATATAGTAAATGGCTTGTGAATAACCTTTAAATAGGACGAGCAAAATAATTTTGTGTATAAAAAAATTTGCTAGAAATACTTCCCGAGAGTTACCTTTGACGCAGTACTTGTATATAAGTATGTAACACAATTTTATTCATAACCTGTTTAAATTTCTGAGAAAGCCTTCTGTATAACACCGGAAGGCTTTCTTTTTTTGTGCAAAATTTATTTTTGAGTTGGAGAAGTCCAGCGTTAATGCAACAAAACAGGCTAAAAAAGATATAGACGTCGAAAAATTGACGCTTTAAGGCAAGTTTTCTTAAAAACAGGTCGATCCTCTTATTTTATGCCTAACGATCGTATTAAAAAGATCACAAACACGGAACCTTCTATTGATTAATTTATATAATTTCATTAAAAAAGTGCCTGCTTTTTTATAAAAGTCGTAAGAAAATGAGTTTTTAGATCAAAATTATGACTTGTTTTTTAAAAATTGATAAAAATGTACATTTCTAACATTAAAAAATAAACGTAAAAAGCAAAAAACAGTATTTTTGCCTTAATTTTCCACATTTTATAAAAAAATTACTATCCAACTGTTTTTTAATAATTGTATTATTCTAATATTATTGAATTATTAAGCAAAGGAGTTGGAAAAACAAATTTTGGTATTTTTTTAATATTATATAGAAAAAAACCCCAAATTTGACAAATTTATTGTATTATTTTACATAAAATAGTTGCTTGGTATATAATATCCACATATATTTACAATATGGATTATATAAATATTTCAATTTATTGATTTGTTATAATTCCTGAGTTTATTAATTATTTACAACAACCAAACAAAATAAGATTATGCGTAAACTAACATTACTGATTTTGATGATGATGAGCTTGGTATGGAATACTGAGGCACAAGATTCTACGGCGGCGGCGGCGGACGATGGGAAAATTACCCTTTCCGGTTATTTGGACACCTATTACAATCATGCATTTAACAATCCTCAAAACAACTCCCTTTTGGGACCAGGAGGAGCAGGAAGGGCTTTCGACAGAACAGTAGATCAGTTTTCGTTAGGTCTGGTACAGATTAAAACGACTTATTCATCTAGCAAAGTAGACATTGTAGCGGATCTTACGTTTGGACCGAATGCAGAGTTAGGGAACTTTGGTAACGTGAACAACCTGGCCTATAATCAAGGTGGTAGCTATGGAATAGGAGGAGTTTCTCTTTACCAAAGCAAACCATTTGCGAACCTTTACGGAACATCAGCTGCCATTAAACAAGCGTATGGTACCTGGAAAGCAACAAGCAAACTTTCTTTTACAGTGGGACAATTTGGTACACATATTGGTTATGAGGTGATTGATGCCCCTATCAACTATCACTACTCACTTTCTAACCTCTTCAACAACGGTCCATTCTACCATATTGGAGCAAAAGCAAATTATGCCTTCTCTGATCGGGTAGCATTAATGGTTGGTTTGGTAAACAACTGGGATAACCTTTTTGACAACAACAAACAGAAATCAGTAATAGGTCAATTGTACATCAAACCCGTTGATGGTTGGAATGTTTACTTGAACTTCATAGGTGGTAATGGGGATGATACTTATTTGGGAGGTGTATCCAACATTGCCGGTAATAATACAGTTGGTTCCAATGCACCGGGTAATGGATCTACAGGATTGGGTGTTTCTGCTCTTAACCCCAACAAAGGCAATTACAACCGTTACTTATACGATCTTACAACGGGATATCAGATTACCAGTAAATTCTATGTTGGCTTGAATGCTGCTTACGGATATTATATCGGTAACAACAATACTACCAAAGATTCTATAAGAGCATATTCAGCGTATCAAAAAGCGGATGGCAAAGCTCAGAACGTATTAAATTGGGGTGGTGCTGCGATTTATGTAAACTATGCCATAAATGATTGGTTAGGCATTGGAATAAGAGGAGAGCATTTTGAAGATTTCTTTGGAGTGAGATACATTGGTCTTGTGGGAGGAGAAAGTGCAGGTACTGGAAATGGTGCAGGTACCGTAGCGCATCAGAAAACAGGAGCGATCAACAACTCGATTACGATTACAGCTCCAATAACGTTGGCCAATGGTCACTTTATTTTAAAACCTGAGTTCAGATTTGATGGTTCTAACAACTACATTTATATGAACAGTGCTGGAACATCTGTCAAACAACAAGAAACAATTGGAATGGCGGCTATCTTTAAATGGTAAACTGAAAAATTTCATCTGGTTAGTTAAATGGCCCTGCTTTCTACCTCTTGGTGGAAGCAGGGTTTTTTGTTCGTTTCTATTGTCCATCCCTTTTATTTTTTCTCCTTCCCTCTTTTCCCTTATCTTCGCATTATGAAATTTTACGGAGATTTTAGGCTGGGTGTTTTAGGAGGAGGTCAGCTTGGACGAATGCTGATACAGGCCGCCACCGATTTAAACATTGACATATATTGTCTGGATCCTGATTCAACGGCTCCTTGTCGCGGACTTGCCAAGGGCTTTGAAGTGGGTACGCTTACTGATTTTGAAACGGTATATAACTGGGGCAAAGACAAGAATCTTATTACCATAGAAATTGAAAACGTAAATGTGGATGCTCTTGAAAAACTCCAAGCGGAGGGAGTAAAAGTGTTTCCTCAGCCCGAAGTAATAAGAATTATACAGGACAAACGAAAGCAGAAACAATTTTATAAAGAAAAGCAAATTCCAACAGCGGACTTTATTCTGACGGATAATATCGAAGCCGTCAAAAGCAATCGGAATTTTCTACCGGCTTTTCAAAAACTTGGTCGCTCCGGCTACGACGGGAGAGGTGTTCAACGTTTGGAAACAGAAGCCGATCTTTCCAAAGCACTGGAAGGCCCAAGTCTGTTGGAAAAAACGGTAGACTATCAAAAAGAGATTTCAGTAATCGTTGCCAGAAACGAAAAAGGAGAAGTTTCGGCATTTCCTGTAGTAGAATTGGTATTTCATCCAATTCATAATTTGGTAGAATATCTCTTTGCTCCGGCGGATATAACTCCTTCACAAGCAAATAGGGCAACAGAAACGGCCTTGCGTGTAATTGAGGAATTGAATATGGTAGGTCTTTTGGCTGTCGAAATGTTTTTGGATAAGAAGGGTGAAATCCTTGTAAATGAGGTCGCCCCTCGCCCACACAATAGCGGACATCAATCCATCGAAGCAAATGTTACGTCACAGTATGCACAGCATTTGCGAGCCATTTTGAATTTGCCGCTGGGCAGCACCGATCAGGTACTTCCGGCAGCTATGGTAAACCTTTTGGGGGAGCCGGAATTCTCGGGGCCAGCTCAATACGAAGGTCTGGAAGAAGCTCTATCAATAGAAGGTGTTTACGTGCATTTATATGGAAAAAAAAATACACAACCGTTCCGCAAAATGGGTCATATTACCTTCACCGATCGAAGTATTGAATCTTTGAAGCAAAAAGTAGAACGGGTAAAAGAAATCGTAAAAGTAAAATCAGAATAGTATTTGAGGAGTATAAGGCTTGTCAGAGAACGAATCGTAAAAGAAATAATAAACAGAACGATTAAGAAACCATGAAAAAAATAATCACAAGTAAACATGCTCCGGCGCCCATTGGTCCCTATAATCAAGCAATTTTAGCTGGCAATACATTGTATCTTTCGGGTCAGATTGCCTTAGACCCCATTTCCGGAAACATGGTAAATCAGGATATTGTAGCCGAAACACATCAGGTAATGAAAAATCTGAAAGCTGTTCTGGAAGAAGGTGGAGCCGATTTTTCAAAAGTAGTAAAGTGCAGTATTTTTGTCAAAAACATGAATGATTTTGCAACTATCAATAAAATATACGGAGAGTATTTTGTGTCGGAAGCACCTGCAAGAGAAACGGTGGAGGTAGCTCGTTTGCCAAAAGATGCCCATGTAGAAATTTCCTGTATTGCTGTTTTGTAAATGGTAGAATTCGGTTGTGTTATGCAAAAAGAATTTCATATACACATATTGAGTTAAACGACAACATCTTTAGTCAATATTTTCATTATCAAATTATCAAAGTATCTTTGCCTTATGGAAAATAAAGTAATAGCCCCAGTGGACGAAAGCGTGTTTAAAAAAGTAGTTTCGCATGCAAAAGAATATGGATTTGTATTTCCCTCCAGTGAAATATACGATGGGCTTCAGGCCGTTTACGATTACGGTCAAAATGGTGTAGAATTAAAAAACAATATTAAACAGGTATGGTGGAAATCCATGGTGCAGTTAAACGATAATATCGTTGGCGTTGATGCGGCTATTTTTATGCACCCTACTACCTGGAAAGCGAGTGGCCATGTGGATGGATTCAGTGATCCCATGATTGATAACAAAGATTCAAAAAAGCGATACAGAGCCGATCAGCTTGTTGAAGGAAGAGCGGAAGAGCTTGAGAAAGTCGGGAAAAAGGAAGAAGCAGATGTCCTGCTGAAAAAATTGGCAAGACTACTTGAAGCCAATGACCTTGAAGGTGTGCGCGAATTGATTGTTTCGGAAAGAATTACTTGTCCGGTTTCCGGCAATGCAAATTGGACAGAAGTTAGACAATTTAATTTGATGTTCTCTACTCAGGTTGGTTCCGTCGCAGATGATTCCAGTACAATCTACCTGAGGCCTGAAACTGCTCAAGGCATTTTTGTCAATTTTCTAAATGTTCAGAAAACGGGAAGAATGAAAATACCATTTGGAATTGCTCAGATAGGAAAAGCTTTTCGGAATGAAATTGTAGCACGCCAGTTTACTTTTCGCATGAGGGAATTTGAACAAATGGAAATGCAGTTTTTTATTCGTCCGGGCGAAGAGATGAAATGGTACCAGGCTTGGAAAGAAACAAGATTAAAATGGCACAAAGCCATTGGTCTTCCTGCAGACAAACTCCGGTACCATGATCATGAAAAATTAGCACACTATGCGAATGCTGCCGTAGACATAGAGTTTCAATTTCCTTTTGGCTTTCGTGAAATAGAAGGAATTCATTCACGTACAGATTTCGATTTGGGCAATCACGAAAAGTTTTCAAAGAAAAAGCTTCAATACTTTGACAACGAGTTAAACAAAAATTATGTACCTTTTGTAGTAGAAACATCCGTTGGTGCGGATCGTGTTTTTCTGGCAGTACTATGCAATGCTTACACCGAAGAAGTAACCGGAGAAGGCGAAAATCAGAAAGAGCGTGTTTACCTGAAATTGCATCCTGCCTTGGCTCCTGTTAAAGCAGCTATTTTCCCTCTTACTAAAAAGGATGGTCTTCCTGAAAAAGCACTAAAAATAGTGGAGGAACTGAAGTACGATATGAATGTGCAATACGAAGAAAAAGATGCCATTGGAAAACGCTATACACGTCAGGATTTGATAGGTACACCTTTTTGCATCGTAGTAGACCACCAAACCCTGGAAGACGATACGGTTACCATTCGTCATAGAGATACGATGGAACAAGAAAGAATAAAAATAAAAGAACTTAAACAAAGAATAGAAAAAGAAACATCTTTCAAAACCATATTTGAACAGTTGTAAATTATGATACACTCAACGCTCTCAGCTTTACTTTTCAGATGGTGGTATTATACAGGCGGCTCCCGTGATATCATTGGCGGTGAATTTGCTGTTTTATGTATATTAGTCATCGTTTTTTTTATGTTTTTTTATTACAGAATCACAAAACGACTGGAACGCCGAAGAATGCCCGGTGGTAAACCGATTAAATTAGTTGATCCGCTTTCCACAGCGCATCGCTCTATTCTTTCCGAAAAGTCGGATTATTATAATCAGCTAAGCAAACCGGATAAAGAATTGTATGAAAAAAGGGTACGGTTCTATATGACCAGCAAAATGTTTACAGCCGAAGATGGTTATCCTGTTACAGACGAAATGAAAGTGATGATTTCGGCAGCAGCAGCCCAGATAACCTTTGGTCTGCCAGCAATTGCCAATTCTAATTATACGCACATTCTCATTATGCCAAATGCCGATATGACACCTCGGACAGCATCTCCAAATTCGATTGTAGTACCCTGGAGAGAATTTGTGGCCGGCTATGCACATTCCGACGATGGTCA
>DATHPH010000403.1:0-1873 GCA_035484095.1 Cytophagaceae bacterium
AACGTATGCCGATCTGTTTCTTAAACTTTCCAAAGACACCAATTTAAGTAAATCCAGACTTTATTTTTATGATGTTAATGTTAAAGGAAATTATCGGTTAAATGATAAAAACAGAATATTTTTATCCGGTTATTTTGGCAAAGATGTGCTTGGATTTGGACATACGTTTGGCATTAATTGGGGCAATGCTACGGGTACTTTCCGGTTAAATCATTTATTTAGCGACAAGCTTTTCTCAAATACCTCCTTGATTTTTAGTAACTATAATTACAAAATTAGTGTGACCAATGGTGGTAATAACATCGATATTATCTCGCGAATACAAGATTATAGTGTAAAAGAAGATTTTCAATATTTTATTGACGCAAAAAATAAGATAAAATTTGGCCTTAATTCGATTTATCATAAAATTGTTCCGGGTGCTATTACAGCGAGTTCTGCATCCCCCCTTAGTCAATTGGCACTGCCTAATAAAAATGCCTGGGAAAATGCGGTATATGTTTCCCATGAAGTGAAAGCCTCACAGAGATTTAGTTTTGAATACGGATTAAGACTTTCTTCTTTTAGTTTAATAGGCCCTGGCACGTTCTACTCTTACAACGAAGCGGGTACTGCAACGGATTCAAATCAATATGCTTCCAATAAATTTGTGAAAACGTATGTAAATCTTCAACCACGGGCGATTGCCAACTATATCCTAAATCCGAAAAGTTCAATAAAAGCCTCTTATGGCCGAAATGCTCAATATATGCACCTGCTTTCTAATTCAACCTCCGGTAACCCTACCGATTTATGGATTCCAAGTAGCAACAATGTAAAACCTGAACTCTGCGATCAATTCTCTGTAGGTTATTTTAGAAATTTTAAAGACAATAAGTATGAATTTTCTACCGAAACTTATTATAAAAGTTATCAAAACCAGATTGATTACAGAAACGGCGCACAGCTGAATTTTAATTCAACAGTAGAGTCACAGTTGCTCTATGGAATAGGAAGAGCCTATGGAATAGAATTTCTCATTAAGAAAAAACAAGGAAGGCTGAACGGCTGGATTGGTTATACCTTATCAAGAACGGAGAAAAAAATCAACGGTATCAATAACGACTCTTGGTATCCGGCTAAACAGGATCAAACACACAATTTGTCGATCGTAGCTATTTATGACCTTACAAAAAAATGGACGATCTCTTCTAACTTTGTTTATTACACAGGTAATGCTGTTTCTTTCCCAAGTGGTAAATACAACGTAAATGGTCAGGTAGTCTTTTATTATACCGAACGGAACGGCTACCGAATGCCTGCCTACAGCCGGCTTGATATTGGGGCTACTTTCTTAAAGAAGAAAACAGAAAAATTTGAATCCAGCTGGAATTTTTCTTGTTACAATGCGCTTGGTAGAGAAAACCCTTACAGCATTACCTTCCGGCAGGACCCTAATGATCCAAACAAAACTCAGGCTGTAAAAATTGCCTTGTTTAGATGGGTTCCTTCCATTACTTATAACTTTAAATTTTAATAAGATGAAAAATAAAGACTTCAAAAATCTTGTTATTGTTTTGATAATCGTAAGCCTATCATCGGCTTGTCAAAAAGTAATCAACGTCGATCTGAATGATGCATCGCCACAACTGGTAATAATAGGTACTGTTACAGATCAATCCGGACCCTATTCAGTATCACTTTCTCAAACAGTCAATTTTAGCGATGACAATATCTTTCCTCCTGTTTCGGGTGCGCAAGTTATCATAAGTGATAATGTAGGCAACAGCGAAACACTCACCGAAACAACTCCGGGAACATACAAGACTTCTCTCTTGCAAGGTGTAACCGGTAGGACCTACAGTCTTTCAGTTACTTCCAATGGAAAAACCTA
>DATHPH010000404.1:0-3614 GCA_035484095.1 Cytophagaceae bacterium
CAATAGGACGATAAAATTGTTTCAAATAGGGTTTGAAAAGAAGGTGAAGAATGTCAAATGTTTTTTCGTTGGAGCCGGCTTCTTCATACTCCTTCATTTTATACATTCCTTTGCTGATGAATATTTTTAATAAGGAGCCAAAGAAAATTTTCTCCATCAGATCAACACGTTTGATTTCGAGTTCTCTTTTTAGAAGTTCCCTGGTTTGATCGGTACAGATTTTGAGTATTTCAGAGACACCTAAAAACATTGGTTTCTCATTTACAATGACACAAGCATTAGGAGAAATGGAAACCTCACAATCGGTAAAAGCATATAAAGCATCTATTGTAATATCGGGATCAGTACCGGGTTGCAGTTGTATTTCGATTTCTACATCTTTTGCAGTGTTATCAATTACTTTTTTGATTTTAATTTTACCGGTTTCACTCGCTTTTACAATTGATTCCATCAGCGAAGTAGTAGTAGTGCTGAATGGAATTTCTTTGATTAGGAGTGTTTTTTTATCTTTTTCTTCAATCTTTGCGCGACAACGTACTTTGCCACCTTTCTGTCCATCGTTGTAATTTGATATATCCACCATTCCACCTGTTTGGAAGTCGGGATATAGTTCAAATTTTTTCTTTTTTAGGTAAGCAACGGAAGCCTCAATCAATTCACAGAAGTTGTGTGGAAGTACTTTTGTAGAAAGTCCAACGGCAATTCCTTCTACTCCTTGAGCCAATAAAAGAGGGAATTTTACCGGAAGGGTAACAGGTTCACGTTTTCTTCCATCATACGATAATTGCCAGTTGGTAGTATCGTTGTCAAACACAACCTCCAATGCAAATTTGGAAAGTCTTGCTTCGATATACCTGGCAGCAGCAGCACTGTCTCCCGTACGTATGTCTCCCCAGTTACCTTGTGTTTCTATTAAAAGATCTTTTTGACCTATATTCACAATAGCATCCCCGATCGAAGCATCCCCATGCGGGTGATATTGCATGGTTGAACCAATAATGTTCGCTACTTTATTGAAACGACCATCGTCCATTTCCTTCATGGCATGAAGAATGCGTCGTTGTACTGGTTTTAGTCCATCTTCTATGGCAGGTACAGCGCGTTCAAGAATAACATAGGAAGCATATTCTAAAAACCAGTTTTCATAAAGTCCTGAAACAGGTATGATGTCATGAATGTTATCGTCTTTCTCCGTTTTAGAAAGATCATCTTTGTTGTCAGCCATTTCAAATAATACAATATCTATTACCACGAAAATAAAGAATATTAAGGTTTATCATAAGGATTGTGGATAATTATAGGACGCTAACCTTGTTTTCATGCTTTGGCCCGTGCATGAATTAAGTATATTTGTTCTCAGATATTCTTAATTCTGAAACAGAAACTGGTGTAACAGATGAATACTTTCTTTTCTTTTTCCTTCTTATTATTTAGTATTCTTTTTTGTTCTTGTGGACGGATGAAAAAAATTGAAGGCTTTGATGACAAAGTTTGGAAAGAAGACCATCATGCCTGTGAAAATAGACGAGGTGAATGGAGTAAAGTGTTAATTGCTAAGAAAGATGAGCTGAAAAAGTTTGACGATGATGCAATAACGGATTTATTAGGAATGCCGGATAGAAACAGGCAATTTCCTAAAGGTAAAAAAAGTTATATTTATTTTTTATACCCTGGCAGTCAATGTACAGGAGATACCAGTCATAAGGAGGGAAGGAAGCTGGTGATTGAATTTGATCCGATAGGAATGCCTTCGATTATAAGAGAATCCAATCTTGATTATTAAGATTGGTGGATGGGAAGTGTTATTACAAATTCAGTGCCTTTTCCAAATTCTGAAAATATTTCTATGTTTCCATGGTGATCTTCGATAATTGAAAACGTAATCGACATACCAAGTCCGGTTCCTTTGCCTACATCTTTGGTGGTAAAAAAAGGTTCAAATATTTTTGCTTTTACCTCTTCCGTCATGCCGATACCATTATCTTTAATGGATATTGTTACAAATTTTTCATCAAAACCGGTAGAAATAATCAATTCCCCTTTATCCTTACGTGCTTTATTGGCTTTGATGGCGTAAATAGCATTGTTTAAAATATTCATAAACACTTGATTCATTTTACCAGGATAACACTCAATCTGTGGTAAGTCGGTGTATTTTTTTACAAGTGTAATTGAATTAGAAATTTCAGGATTCAAAAGGGTCAACGTTGATTCGATGCCTTCTATGATATTGGTACGTTTAATGTCGTTTTCGTCAAGTCTTGAAAATACTCTCAGTCCTTTCACTATTTCTGCCGTGCGGAGAGCACCTTCTTCAATTCCGACCAACAGGTTGGCGATTTCTTCTTTTAGATAATCATAATCAATTTCTTTTTTGTAATGATTGATTTCGTTTAGTTTATTTTCAATATCGGTGGTTGCTGCAGGATTAATGGTGGTATACTTTCCAATCAGTTCGTAAATATCCTCGATATCTCTTCTGAGAGGCTTGACATTTGATACTACAAAATTGATTGGATTATTTATTTCATGGGCAATTCCCGCAGTAAGCTGACCCAGCGAAGCCATTTTTTCTGCATTAACGAGTTGTGATTGGGTTTGTTTAAGTTCGGTAAGGGTGGTAGTGAGTTCAGTATTAGATTTTTTTAATTCAGAAGTTCGTTCTTCTACTTTTCCTTCTAATATTACATTTTGATTTTTTATAATTCGTTCGTTTTCGCGAAGAGTATTTAATACTTGAGTTTGAGACTCTTCTTTTTCTCTTTTTAGGATATTTATTCTGTCTGCAAGAGCCAAGGATAGTAATACTACTTCTATCGCACTTCCAGCAGGCATTGCATATACTGTAAAATTATTGTAAGGAAGAACCCCGAAATCTTTTAATATAAAAATACATACTCCAGTAAGAAAGGTAAACCAAGCTATAGAGAAAAAAATGGCAGGTCTATATCCTTTTAGGGCAATGCTAATACCTACGTAAAAGGTATATAAGGAAATTAACATGGCATTAATATGAATGAGCTGTTGGCTTTGATTATGATGTTTTGTAACCGCCAGAAAAATGCAAATTAAATAAATGAAATTTATTATATAAAAACCTCTATGTAAGTTTATAGAATATTCTTTTACCTGTAAAAAATTTTTTGCAAATTCAGCAATTGCTATTCCTACAAATGAGGGTAAAAGGTACATGGCATGAATTGCTAGCCAGGGCGAGTTGGGCCATAGATACTTGAACGTATATCCATGTAAAAAAGTCTGTGTAAGACCTACGCACATTATATATATTACATAAAACAAATAGCTATGGTCTCTAACTGTAAAATACAGAAATAGATTATATAAGAGCATAACAATAATTATCCCAAAATAGACTCCAAAAATTGTGTCTTTAGCAGATATATTCTCAAAAACTTTTTGGGTCGTTCCTATTATTATAGGAAGCATAATTTGTTCACCACTTTTTATTTTAACGTAATAAGTTTGAGTTTGATTGGTTTTTATATTAATATCAAATATATAATTAGGATCATTGTATTTTCTTTCAGAAAACACTTTGTATTCTCCCATCTTTTCAATATTTGTTTTACCATCTTTGAAGGAGTAAAATTCAA
>DATHPH010000405.1:0-2293 GCA_035484095.1 Cytophagaceae bacterium
GTCAATTACTTTTATACCTGTATACAGCACCTCAGAAGAAGTAGAAAGATCTTCAAATTTAGGTGCTTGTCTGTGAATAGAAAGACCTTTGCTTCTATCCAATGCTTTAATCCCATCAATCGTTTCTCCAACCACATTAAACAATCGTCCTTTTATCTGATCACCAATAGGCATCGAAATAGGAGTGCCTAAATCACGAACTTCCAATCCTCTAGAAAGACCATCCGTAGAATCCATGGAAATAGTTCTGATTCTCTTTTCTCCCAGGTGTTGTTGACACTCAAGGATTACTTTTGTACCATCTGCTTTAGTGATTTCGAGAGCATCCAGGATTTTAGGAAGTTTTGAATTTTCATCTTCGAAGCTTACGTCCACTACCGGCCC
The DNA here is from genome assembly GCA_035484095.1 of Cytophagaceae bacterium. GTDB lineage: Bacteria > Bacteroidota > Bacteroidia > Cytophagales > Cytophagaceae > JANYCO01. The sequence goes on from DATHPH010000405.1 coordinate 385, forward strand.
GATTACTTGGGTGATTTTACCAATATTTGCCATTTTTATATAGAAAAGAATGTAGTATTACAAAATTGCGATTGCAAAACTAAACCTTTATTTATTCATTGCAAAGGATGTGTTATTTTTTAATTACTATCCATCGTTAGTTGATTTAATGTACTGTTTATTAAAAAATTAAATATAAATACGCTTCTGTTTTTATAAAAGAATTAACAGAATATTTATTGTTATGGGCAATAGAAAATCATAGAAAAATTATATAATAAAACATTTCTCTACCTTTCTCATACTATTATCTTAAATTTAACCTCTTGTTAGGATGTTAAATGTCTTTAATTTCTGTTCCCACTAATGAAGTTTTCAGGAACTATCTTTTGTTTTTTTATGCTATTGCTTGGTGTTAATGCACAGCAATTTAAGGTTCCTGAAAATCTATATGGAATCAAAAATCCTCTGAAAGAACTGGAGAAGAGATGCTCGAAATGCAAAACCATTCTTCACTCTATGCCCGATGATGTGAAGTTCGGAACATTTGCACAAGACGGGTACATATATTTTATTATAACAGATCCTGTTTGGTACAATCAATTGTTTGCTAAAAGCGGCGATGGCATTGCCATTGATATTATTGACCGCAACTGGTACGCCTGTGGTAAAAAAAATCAATTGGTGAATTCATGGGCATACCATGGGTATCTCATGAAGCCAATGTATCAGAAAGAAATGCACGATCATGTATTTCAAATCGAAAATGGTTCTTACGTAGTAAAGTACGCAGCGATTCCCCCTGGCTTAAAAGAGGAGAATTTAGAATATAATTTACTTATTATTCAAGATAAATATGTATGTCATTATTCTAATTTTTATGATTTGCGTGGGGAGAAATGGAAACTATTAGAAATGGGGTTGTTTATGGATACCCTAACCGAAAGTAATCTGCGTTCCAAAACCTCTTCATTAAGCAAAGAGTGGAGATTTGAAATCCCTTTTGAAAAAAACAAATCGGAATTTGCGAAAGCAGATGTCAAACCCATTTATGATTCTCTTCGACACAACGATTATTTTATTAAATCCATTTCAATCAAAGCTTATTCTTCTGTAGAAGGTTCTTTGGAAAACAATATAAAATTACAAGAAAAAAGAGCGCAGAGTATTGTAAAAGCCCTTCAGGAATACCAGGTCGAAACCATTTATGCCTCAATGGTGGCTTCCGAAAACTGGGTGGAATTTTTAGAAGACGTGTCAGACAGCAAGTATAATTATCTGAAGGCACTATCAAAGGACGAGATAAAAACCAAACTCGAAAATCAACAACTCTCTACAGAGCTGGAACCGTATTTAAAAAAACACCGAAAGGCGGTTTTGCGAGTGGAATTAGAAAAAAAAATAAAATATTATGAAGAAGATACAGCAAAACTTCATAAGATGTTTGACGATTTTGTGACCCAAAAAAACGCCAAGGAAGCCATAGAAGTACAGCAAATTATTTTTTCTAAAGTGAAAGAAAATAAATTACCTCATACTTTTATTAAAAACCTTGAAATACCTGAAAAAACAGAATTTGGTATGCTTCTGAATAATACGGCTGTCTTTAATTATCGCCAAGCCGAAAGTGATTTATTTTCAACCATTAATCAATTCAATAAACTTTTAGAACTGATGCCGGGCAACAGTCGATTGCGATACAATTTATGTGTACTTCAGTTAAAGGCATGGATTGTGGGAGAAGCTGCGGTGGATCCTGTTAAACTAAAAGCCGAAATAATCAATTTGGAAAAGGCTGGCATTGATCCATTGCTCATAAAAAGGATGCTGATCAATTATCATATCATTCTGAGCGAATACCAGATGAAAGAGCGGAATTATTCGGAGAAAGACAAAACCGTCAAATATATTTATAACAATTATTTCGCAC
>DATHPH010000406.1:0-3209 GCA_035484095.1 Cytophagaceae bacterium
CTTTCATATACCAGAATGTTTAATGCCTAAATAGCAAATGTAATTTCTATTTTCCGACCTTACCTGTATCTTTATTATTCGTACTTTACTATTTCCATGACATTTTTATTAATGCTATTGGCTATTTGATCCATTGGTAAGTCGTTTAGATCTTTACCAAACGGATCTTCAATTTCCTCTGCTGTCATGACTATGCTCATCATGATATAATAAAGAATAAGGCTAAGCGGTACCGACCACCACTGGAGATCCTTAAGCAACCCAAAAGGTAAAATCATTACGTACAATACGATGAAAAATTTAAGAAGGAATGCATAAGCAATCGGAATAGGAGTATTTCTAATTCTCTCACATTTGCCTACAATATCTATCATAGAAGTTACTTGATTGACTAACACTACTTGTTGCATGTCGGAGATTAATTTACTTTTCCAAAGGTCTTCTATTATACCCATCATTATATTGGCAACTGCCGCAGGCTTGTGATGCGCTTGCTCTATAATTTTATAATCTTCATTTTCTAATATTCGGATTTCATTCATTTTAACATCGTTTCGTAAATGTCCCTTCATTATAAAAGCGAAGGAAGATACCAAGTGAGCAATTCTGTATTTATCCAAATTTTCTTTTGCTAAAAACCCATTAAGTGTAATGGCAATATTCCTGGAGATATTGACAAGACTCCCTACCTCTTTTCTGGCTTCCCACCATTTTTCATAGGCAGTGTTATTTCTAAAAACAAGTAGAAGCCCTAATGCAGCACCCATATACCCTGGAAGAGCGTTACTCATCACAAGAAATGAAATCTTATCCGTCATGTGCAAATAGCACAGTACAATAGTAATGAGCCCGATTATGGCCATGCCTGGCAACATTTTTAGAAGCAGTGTTCCTTTTACTACTAATAAAAGGGACCACTCTTTTGGATCTTTTTTTATCACGTTGTTTTATTTTTAATGAAAGATTAAATTTAATTTATAAAAATGGGAGATTTTAATAATAAGTAAAATGTACCACAAGTTTATTAAACTATACATTAAAATTTTAATGGTAGATTTTTACTTTTAAAGATTAATCTCATTTAAAAGGGTAATGAATTATTTTAATCTGGTGATCTCAAAAATTCAAACATTTTTAGTATAAATGTATTTAGCCATAGCGTTGAGATAAGTTTAGATAGTCAAAAATAATTTATTCGCTATAACGTATTTCTCGATTGATTTACTTAATAGACTTTCAGAGGAGGTTAATTCCCCCCCCTCCAAAAATAATTTTGAATCTACTAAAACTCTGGTACTATGAAAATAATCAATATATCAAATAGACTTCCTATTTCATTGCAAGAAAATGAAATAGGAATTCGTCTAAAAAATTCTTCCGGAGGTTTGGTGAGTGCGGTAGAATCACTCCGAGTTGGGGAAAATAAATTGGACTGGGTTGGGATTGCAGATTTTACAGAAGAAGAATGGTTGAAAGGAAAAGAAATATATTCAGGAAATTTTAACCTACATCCGATTTTTATAGAAGACAAGTTAAACAGTTTGTATTATAACGGTTTTGCAAATTCAGTATTCTGGCCATTGTTTCATTACTTCCCATCCTTTGTGGAATATAAGAAAAATTATTTTGACGCCTATCTTGAAGTAAACAAACAAATAGCAGAACAAATTTACTCTTTAATAGACCCCGATGATTTAGTTTGGATTCATGATTATCATCTTATACCCCTTGTGTCGTATTTAAGAAAGTTGGCGCCAACTATTAAAATAGGGTTCTTCTTGCATATCCCGTTTCCTTCATACGAATTGATCAGAATTTTACCTAAAGAATGTAGAAATACACTTGCCATGAGCCTACTTGGAGCGGACTTAATCGGATTTCACACGTACGATTATCTTCAACATTTTGCAACCACTGTTCAGATGATCGCCGGGATTCAACATAAGAATTTTGAAGTTCAGTACGAAGGAAGAATTATCAAAATGGAAGCATTTCCCATCAGTATTGATTTTGATAAGTTTCATGATGCATACGACCACCCACAAGTTACGATTGAAAGAAATAAAATAAAGGAGCTGTATTCCGGGAAAAAAATTCTTTTTTCAGTAGATCGTTTAGATTATACAAAGGGAATTATATATAGATTGAAAGGCTATGCTAATTTTATTGAAAAAAATCCCGAGTGGAAAGAAAAAATTATTTTTATCCTAATTGCTGTTCCTTCGCGTGATTCTATCTCAAAGTATGCAGAAAGAAAAGTAATTATTGAAAAACTCATTGCGCATATCAATGGCAAATATGGTAATTACAAATGGTCTCCTATTGTTTACCAATATGGTTCAGTCGATTTTGTCCAACTGGTAGGACTATATACTTCGTGTGACATTGCTTTGATTTCTCCGATTCGTGATGGTATGAATCTCGTTGCAAAAGAGTTTGTAGCTTCCCGAAAAGACAAATTGGGGGTATTGCTGCTAAGCGATATGACAGGTTCTGCAAAAGAGCTTATGGAAGCTCTTTTATTTAATCCTTTAGATGAAATCGAAATTTCACATGCCATAAACAGGGCATTAAATATGCCTGAGGATGAGCAGGAAAAAAGGATTGCGAGAATGCAAAGGCAAATCAAAAATAATAATGTATTCAATTGGAGCAACAACTTTATTAAAGAAATGAAGAAAATAAAACTTGTTCCTAATGTTTCAAAACAATTGAATGAAAAGGATAATCATTGCCTATTTCAAAAATACAAGAATGCCAAAAAGTGCTTATTCTTATTAGACTACGATGGTACACTTTCAGAGATAAAATCCCATCCTAATCTTGCGTTTCCAACGGAAATTTTATTCACAGTTATAAGGCAACTTTGTAATAATCCTAAAAACGACCTGGCAATTATTAGTGGAAGAAGAAAGGAGTCGTTGGAAAAGTGGTTTGGCGATATTCCTTTAACGCTAATCGCCGAACATGGTATGTCTGTCAAAAAAGGAGCGCATTGGGAAAATCTGGCGACCGAGTCTCTTCAATGGAAACAAGATGTGAAAATTATTATGGAGCGTTTCTCTGAAAATTGTGCTCTAACTTTTGTTGAAGAAAAAAACAGTTCTCTTTCATGGCATTACCGTAATGCGGACGCGGAAGTAGGTTTTGCTCAATCAAGAGAATTGATTCACCTGCTTAATAATTATTTAATTAGCAACAACCTTACT